>CBDUVV010000053.1:0-7665 GCA_965370755.1 uncultured archaeon
CAACAATTTCTATCTAGCCTCTAGGTATATTCCCCTACTCTTCTTTGGTATCCTAAGCTTAACGGCGGGCTACATCGTTCTTAATGGAACGTCTAAAAGACTTGAAAAAATCGTCAAGATAGAGCTCCTGCTTCTAGCTGTCGCATTAGTGTATAGGCTTTATGCCTATGAGGTTTACGCACCAAAAGGGTGGATCCTGTGAGGAGGAGATTAGAGTTTTAAACAAAAGGTGGAAGGCAAAATGATGAAGGCGTGGCAGAAAGGGGCGATAGTTGGCGGAATTTTAGCGTATATAATTTATCCTTTTCCCAGCGCTGAAGTATCGGTTCCTATTGGAATAGTAATTGGCGGATTCATAGGTAGGATTATCACTAATCAGAAAACATGGAAAAAGGGGGCAATAACAGGGGTTGTATGGGGATTACTCAGTTATATCCCATATGTATTCTGTGCATTTTCCACCTATTGTGATACAAACAATCCACCATTAGCTTTGAAGGTTATTTCTTTCCCACTCTATTTTGCTGGCAGAATTTTTCCAGAAGGCAGTACACATATTCCAATGATAATTGGTGTCTTGATCCCAATGATAATAGGAGCTATAATCCTTTCATTAATTTTCACTGCTGTCGAAAAATACAAACAACTGGGGACATCAAATTAAAGGCGTGGCAAAAGGGAGCGATAATTGGAGGAGTTTGGGGAGTAATAGGAACTCCTTTGTATATGCTAGCTGGTTTTATGTGGTGGGAAAAAAGTTTTCCTAAACCTCTTGAAGATATTCTACGATTTTTTTTGTATTTCCCCTTACGTTTACTGTCGTCACTAATAACCTTCCCCCCAAGTTGGTATTTAGGATTGAGTTTAAATATTTTGGGCTGGGCGTTGATTGGCGCATTAGTTAGCTATTTTTATGGAAGAATCAAAATAAATAAAAATTAGTGAGCACCGTTTTTATCTGGTTTTAACTAATACAACTTATAAACCGGGTTCAAAGCTCCACCCCTAAAACACGGAAAAAAGTTTGTCTTACCGGTACCAAAAAAAGTTCAGAGTGCCCCGGTCGGGATTCGAACCCGAGTCGCAGCCTCGAAAGGGCCGCATGATTGGCCGTGCTACACTACCGGGGCGCAGATAGAACAACTAAGATTCCAATAGTGCATAAATAATATTTGCTGTTATAAAAGAAGGGGTAATAACTGAGGCAGTATCATATTTTCATTTGCCATGAAGACCCTTAGTGGACAATTGTTTATTATATTCTATAAAGAACCTTGAATCGGTTGTGATTTGAAGTGATACTCCAAGATGCCTTGAAATGGCTGGCTAGTATCCAGTTCAGATATGCTCGCCTTATCTTCTTCACGGCCCTCTTATCCACCGGTTTCATGGCTTTGGGCGTGCCCCAGATACAAATCCAGACCGATTTTTCTAAAGAGCTTCCCTCTCATCTTCCCGTCCTTAAGCTACAGGAGAAGGTAGGGGAAAAGTTCGGGGACACTGATTCCTTCGTCATCGTGGTGCAGGTGGACATGGAAGCCCAAGCCTCGGATAGGGTAGTGGACATACGCGAGCCCAGAGTGCTGAGGATGATATCCGAGCTTCATAAGTCCCTCTCGGAGGAAAAGGACATCAACACCGTGTTCTCTTTGGCAACCTTCACCCAAGGCGACATTCCAGAGAACCTTGAGCAGTCGAAAGCAATGATCGACGGGATACCTCAAGGCGATTTATTGATGAATGGTGATTTTTCAGCCACCGCCGTATACGCCAATACCGATGTGGGAGAGAAGGAGGAAGACGTGCAGGAACTCTTAGAGGTCATTAAGGAGGATATGGCATCCGTCGCCACTCCTCCGGGACTCAAGCTGAGCCTCACAGGGACGCCAGTGCTTCGCAGCACAATGCTGGAGCTACTCGTCAGGGACGCCACCGTTACCATCCTCCTGTCCGCGGCGATTATCCTATGTCTACTCATAATCACAAACAGGCCAGTTACACGGGCCCTCCTCATCTTCTTTCCACTAGCAACATCCATGATATGGCTTCTGGGCTCCATGGGCTGGCTAGGAATACCCCTATCAATCGCAACGGTCGGGATAGGGGCCATGATTTTGGGCCTTGGCGTTGAGTATGGGGTGTTCGTGGTGAGGCGATACCACGAACAGAGGGACGCGGGCATGAGCCAATTAGATTCCCTGAACGCTACGATCCCCGGCGTTGGTCTCGCGATTTTCGGTTCGGCATCCACAACGACAGTGGCCTTTCTGGCGTTGCTCCTCGCATCCATGCCTATGATCCAGCACATGGGGGCAGCCCTCGCTTTGGGAATCGTCTATTCCTTCATAGGAGCCGTAGTAGTGAATCCAGCTTTCATCATTCTGGAGGAAAACTTTATGGAGGAGAGGAAGCATGGGTAGCATCTCGGAGAAGTACGGCAGCCTCGTGGCCCACCACCCCTTCATAACCCTGCTCATGGTAGTCATCATCACTCTCGGGGCAATACGGGGAGCCTCATCCATAGAAATGGAGCCCACCCGATTCACCGACTTTTTCCCACAGGACCTTGATATCATAAAGACCTTCCAACTGGTGGAGGACGAGTTCATAGGATCTAGGAGCATGCTCATCGTTCTGGAACTCGATGAAGAATCTGGCAGGGCTGCCTTGATGGACATGCGAGACCCACTGATCGCGAGATACTTGGACCAATTGGCGGAGAAGGTCAAAGACGTGGAAATGGTTAAAGATGCTGACACATTGGCCGATGTCATAAAAGGGGCCAATGGTGGGAGGATACCGAGTTCCAAACGCGCCATAGAGGATATCGTCAGGGATGCGCCGATGGCCAGCCGCTACATAACCAGCGACTATTCCATGGCCGTTGTAAGGATAAGCCTAGGCGACTTTGAAGGCAGGGAGGTGGAATTGATGCGAGAGATGAAGAGTATCCTAGAGACCACGACCCCGCCACCGGGGATAAAAGCAGGTGCAACAGGCGATCCCGCCGTCGCAGTGGTCTTCCAGGAGGCAACGGGGCCGGACATGGCGAGGACCACCCGGTACTCCTTCGTCGGAATATTAATAATTGCTATATCCATTTTCTCGTTACGCCACGGCATCATCCCCCTAGTCAGCATCGGCGTCGGCCTATTCTGGGCATTCGGTTTGATGGGCATCTTGGGCATCAACATAAGTTCCAGCATGGCGGGATTCGCTTCCATGGTCATGGGCATAGGGATAGACTTCGCCATCCAAGTGGTCAACAGGTACAGGGAAGAGATGGGGATTTCTAACGGTGGAAGGAATGTCGAGCCAGCGGACGCTTTAACAAAGACTCTATCCAGCGTCATAAGGCCGATGTCCACCACCGCTCTGGCGGCCCTCATCGGATTCAGAGCTATGTCCTTGGGGGAGCTTACGATGATGCAGGAGTTGGGTAACGTGATGTCCTTGGGAGTGCTGACGTCTATGATAGCGGCAGTCACCCTGGTGCCGTCGCTACTGATGATAATAGAAAAGATATGAGGAGGTACGGACTGTGAATATAAAATTGATAACTGGGATTTTGTTGCTGGCGATTCTATCGCAAGCTGGGACTGTATGGGGGCAAGGAGCGGACTTTTATGTCACGGAGGCCAGTCCCTTGGAACTCTCACCAGGCGAGGTGGCAACCCTTAATGTGACTCTTAAGAACTTGGGTGGAAGCTCTACGGGATACGCAGTATATATGAAGTCCACCCTGGACCCTGATGACAGTTCGCCGGTAGACCCTATTGGCCCTGGAAAGATATTCATCGGAACCGTTGAGGAGGGCGAGGCATCAGAGGAGTTCTTCGGCATTGTGAAACAAGCAGACTCTATAAAACTTTCATATAAGATTGAGGTTGAGCCTGGTGCTGATGAGAAGACCTATGCCATACCCCTCCTATTGGAATGGAAAAACAATATCCTGGAATCGGAATCTCAGACCGTTTACATCGGCATTCGCGTGAAAGACCTAAAGGCCGACTTCCAAGTGCTGGACTTCGAGCCCAAACTCCTAGAACCCGGGGACGTAGCACTCCTGAACATAAAGATCAAGAACATAGGTGACAACTACGCCAAGAAGGTTAAGATAGCCATTGATCCCTTTGATGTCACCCCATTGGACCCCATTGGTATCGTCGAAGTCGAAAAGGCGATGGTGCAACCAGGTGAAGTTGTGGACTTCTCCTACCCCGTGTTCGTGAAGTTGAATGCCACCGAAAACGTCTACTACACACCTGTCTACCTCGCCTGGGAGACCTACGAATCGAAGACCCAGATCCTAGCAATCGGCACGTATGTCCGAGGGAATATAACTTTGGGTATAGCCAGTGTGGAAGCCGATCCCACGGAGATCAGGAGCGGGGCAGACGACGTTAAGCTTACGGTCACCATGGAGAACTCGGGCCGCGCTGTAGCCACCGATGCGAAGGTAACTCTTCAATTTAGCGATCCTTTCAAGGCCTCCTATTCCCAGAGCGATGCGGCGTATATAGGAAGGATAGAGCCAGGGCAGGTTAGGTCTGCTACCTTCTATTTTGATCTGGACGAGGTTGCTGGGGAAGGTAAATATGCCATCCCACTTTTTCTGAGCTACCGTGACCAGAGGGACGTAGAGTATGAATTCACTTCGAGCGTAGATCTCATCGTGGAGTCAAAACCTTACTTCGAGGTTGTCGAGATCCAGATAGAGCCCGAAGCCCCCACGTCGAATGATCACGTTCGCCTAGGTATCAAGGTTAGGAACATCGGGCAGGAGACGGGCGAATCCGTGGACCTCCGGGTGATTCGAGAAAGTGGTCAGCCTTTCACGTATGACACCAAGAGCGATTTTGTGGGCACCTTGGATCCTGGTGAAAGTGGCACAGCTGTGATCGAGTTTGACATCGACGGGGACGCCGTCCCCAAAGAGTACATATTAAAACTCTCGATTAGGGCAACAGGCGACAGTGAGAAAGGCGATACGAACGTCTATACGCAGGAACTGAAGGCTAGTATAAACGTCGGTGAAGGTGTAAGGCAAGAGCGAAACATGGCACCGTTCCTGGGACTTGGGCTAGTGGTTCTCCTCTTGGTCGGATCCAGGGCTTTGCGGAAACGAGGTAATGCCGAAGTCGAACCTCTGGAGGAAGATTGAATAGCCGGGCTCAGGCGGCTAGGTTCAAATCTTCTCGGCCGCCGAACATCATTGCCAGCAACGCTAGGAGATAGAACCCTCCTCCAATGAGCAGCGCCATCTTGAAGCCCAGGGAGAGAGCAATTATCATAGCAAGAACTGAGCCGATTATGGAGCCAGCGGCATTCACGGCGTACATCCAAACCACATTCTCACTGCCCAATCGCGAGATGAGTCTCAACCCGAGGGGGTAAGGTGCACCCATTACGGTAGCAAGGGGAAAGAGGATAGCGATGCCCACCGCCATCCTCCCGTAAAAGGGGAGGGCCATCATGCGCTGGATCAACGGGTGTAGGCCAGCGGAGTAGAAGAGAAGAAGCACGAACACTATTATTAAGGCATATACGGCAGCATTGTAGACTCGTTTTTCGTCTCTTACTATGTGCCCGCTCAGCATACTCCCAAGCCCGCTGAAGACCAGCATGGAGAAGAGGGCCCCTTGGAATGCGTGTGCAGGGCTTCCCAACAGGAGGGTGAGATATTGAATCAAAACCACCTCCACAAGGATATAGGCCAACCCAAGGAACGAAAAATAAAGCAAAAAGGCTGCGTGGTCTCTCTTAATTCCCTTGAATCTGGTGACGGGCAGGACGACAGTAAATGCTGTAACAATTAGTAGTATAAACAGCATGAGATACAATTCCCTTGGAGGACCATTATACACGTAATAGAAGAAGGGTTTATTATCTGTCGCCGGTGACACGTCCCTATCCTGGGGAAGACTTTCTATGATTCCTTCCATATCAAGACTATCATCGTAGTGGGGAGCGTAGACTGGCGTGAGGTCATGCTCGGCCGCCCAATCTAAATACTCCGTCACTTTTTCGGAGGTCAATTCTTCTTTAAAGATGAAGGTGTACTCCTCCTGGGCTAGCCTCGCTTGCAAACTGTCCGGAGGTTGGGTTCTACGGAAAATCATGAAATGCTTATAAGGATCGAGACCTGCGCGAGTTAATGCCTCCTTCACCGTGCTATATTGGCGGAGCATGAAATACGTAACCCCCGTCTCCGCATCAACAGTGTTGTAGTCGTCAAGGAGACCATAAATTATCGTAAGGGTCACGCCTCCCTCGCTCATGTGCCTTATGTACTCGAGGTTAGCCTCAACGGTGTAGACGTAGATGTCTTCAAACGTGAGCATAGACGTGCTTGGTACAACAACCCCGCTGCTCCCCAGAACGCCATTCTCAATAAGGTCGTATTCGCCGCTCCTGTAGAGGAAGCTCCTGCCATCCTCTACGTATAAGGATACCCTAGGGTCCCCGTAGAGGTCATTGGAATAGCTAGAGAGGTCATTGGACACATAGTCGGCTATAAAAGGGTTGATCTCCACGGCATCCACTTTTTCCACACCACTAGCGAGGGCCATGGCGACCTCAACGCCACCCCCCGCGCCTATGGCGAGCATATTTTTGGGCTTGTGAAGGAACATTGAGTACCTCGCATCGCTCATCGCCCCATCTGAAGCCACCCCCCTCGATGCAGTGATCGGGTATATGGCATTCTCTATTAGCCGAATCAGCCCATTTTGGTATCTTACTACGTCCACTCTGGAAAGAGGAGACCACTGGCTGTGAAGAGTTATCGCCCCTTCATCTTTAAGCCTCGCTAGAAATTTGTCCGGGCTACTTTCAGGGACCAGGTGTGAGGTGTTTAGCAAGAGGAGTGCTAAAAACACAACGGAGACGCCAAAGGGTATAATGCGTTTGTTGAACCTCAGATCCACGAGGAACGCAGTTGCGAAAATCGAGATGAGCCCGCTAATTATCATGGTTCCTTCCACACCCATGTAGGGTATTAGGGCCAAAACAATGAAGCATCCCACTCCAGCACCAGTGAGATCGGCCGCGTAGATGTATGAAATGCGCCTTTTCTCTATCCCCGGGTACCTCAGCCCCGATCCTATGCATATCCCCGAGAAGATGAATGGTATGGCCGATACAATCATCGCTGCGGCGAGGAGTAAATACTGTGATTCAAATCCCAAATTCACTAATGTTAACAGGATCATCGGCATCCCGACTCCCGTACCCAAGGCCGAGTAAAACAATATGCTCGAATAGCTCCATTTATTGCGTGCAAAGAAGGCTACAACACCTCCTAGTCCGAGTCCGAACATAGCCACCGTAATAATTAGAAAGGAATGGTAAAACCAGAATACGAAGGCGAACTCGTAGGATAATGCTACTTCGAAGGACAAGGTCGCCATTGAGACCAAAAACATGCCGACTAGAAACCTGTGGAAGTCTTTAAAACTAGTCTCCATGCTGGCTTAGTATTTTGCCGGAGGATATAAATTTGCTATGAACCAAAGTTAATACACAGTGTTGTATTGCGATTGCCAGCATTCTTGGGCGAATAGGTGAAAGCTTTATCAACTATGGCCGCAAGTGATTGAGAAATAACAGGGTTTCCCCGAACCCAAACTTCGAGGAAAAATGTAATCCTGATCATCGATATTC
>CBDUVV010000054.1:0-7627 GCA_965370755.1 uncultured archaeon
TGGACGCAGGCGTCCAGCTCCACCAGCTGACGCTTCTTCAGATACTTAAAGACCTCGCTTGGATCAACGTCCACTTATGGCACCCCCGTATCTCTTCTCAGCGGCAGCCACCGATACCTGGGCTGCGAAGATGTGGAAGAATTTGGAAAAGGGGAGGTAGGCAATCAAAAAGAGGACCAAACCGACGTGTAGCGACCATATCGTTGTATAGACCGCCGACGGGCTTATACCTGAGAGTCCCACCAGCCATGAAAACACTGCTCCACCGTAGGAGTAATCCATGCTCGCTGGCCTTAAGGCCGCTAGGCGAATGCCTTCTACAGTAAAGCCGGAGATGGCGATGGATAGGAGAAGGTAGAGGAAGAAGAAGTCCTCTCTGCTCGTAATGCTCCTGACGTCAGGTACGAGATGCCTCCTCGCGATAGCCATAACAAGCCCTAGCAAGAGAAGTAGTCCAGCCAAGTCCAAGGCGAAGGAATAGATCAAGTAGAGCCGCCCTGCAAGAAAGCTTGTGAAATAATGGTGGATTGTGAGTAGGACTGTGCCTAGGAATAGGGTCGTAAAGCCGTAGATGATGAATAGCAACATTATTCCCCGGTAGATCCCTAGCTGGAGGGACTTTTTCGCGAGGATGCAGTTTGGGGAGAAGAAGCTTCTCAAAGCAAAGACGATGAAGTCAAGGGTCCCAAAGCCAGAGAACTCCTTATCATCCTCGCCTGTGGACCAGACGGATATCCGGCTCCATACGCCGAGGGCGAAGATTGATAATGAGATGCCTCCAGCTACGTAAAAAAGATACCTGAGCGTTGATGGCACTGCCCAGAATACCTCTCTTTCAACCATAGTTTCACCGTAAAAAATACTTCAACGCGTCCCCTCGAACCTTTCCCCGTTGGTTATTTAATTATTTCGGGCCGGAAGCGCATTACCTCATTGGCTAATATATGTTACACCAATCATCGTGTATTTATGGAGTCCTTCCTTGAATTGTTCCATGGGACCAAAGCTTCGCATCAAACACAGGGCTAAGAAGGCGGTTCACGGCGGCGACGTCTGGGACCACTTTCCGGTGACCGACTTCAGCTCCAATGTCAATCCCCTCGGCCCCCCTGAAAGCGTCCTTGCGACCTTGAGGGGAGAGCTCTGGAGGATAAAATACTATCCTGATAGAAAGGGGCAGAAGCTCAAACAGCGCCTGGCCGACCACCTTAACTTATCCCCCGAGAACATCGCCCTAGGTAACGGCTCCACCGAACTTATAAAGAACATTTGTGAGGCCTTCATAGAAGAAGGTGACGAGGTGGCGATAGCAGAGCCCACCTTCTCTGAATACGGAGTATGGTGCGATTGGGCGGGCGCGAGGGTAAACCGGGTCTACGCGGAAAGCTCAACGGGTTTTGAGGTGAGTACCGAGGATTTAATTAGAACCTCGGCCGACGCCGTCTTCCTCTGCAATCCCAATAATCCAACCGGCGTATTTACCGATGATATTCAACCGCTGCTTGAACGAGCTCTAAGACAAGACACTCTGGTCTTCCTTGACGAGGCCTATATCGATTTCGCATCTGCGCAAAGCGCTTGCAGGATGGTGGAAGACTATCCAAACCTGCTCGTCCTTCGCTCCATGACCAAGTTCTACTCCATGCCCGGCTTGAGGATTGGCTACGCTGTGGCAAACCAGGACACGATAAAGGCGTTGGAAGATGTGTGTGTACCCTGGAACATCAACGCCATGGCAGAGGCGGCCGCAATCTCCGCATTAGGAGATGAGGAATTTGCCAAAACCTCTCTGGAATATATCGGACATGAGAAGGAATTTCTCTACAACGGCCTTAGGGAACTGGGCGTCGATGTGTATCCCACACGTGCCAACTTCTTCCTCTTTAACATGAGGAATTTCGGGGTCACTGCAAGTGTACTTAGAGAGAAGCTTCTGAAAAAGGGCCTGCTAATAAGGGACTGCTCGTCCTTCAACGGCCTGGACGAGTACTACGCCCGGGTCTCCGTGGGGAAGAGGGAGGACAACATGCGACTCTTAGATGAGATGCGGGGGATTCTCGTTTAGGAACGCTTTTAGCTGGTGCAAGGATGAACCGACAGAAAACCGTTGTCATTGGTAGGGACGATTCATGCAAGTACTATCCTTGTCACGTTGAAGGACAGGATTGCACCTGGTGCTATTGCCCATTTTACCCGTGTGAGGACGACAGGACAGGTGGTAGGCGCAAATCCAGCAGCAGGACGGGAAAAGAGGTGTGGACATGTATAGACTGCACTTGGGTGCACGGCAAAGAGGTGGCCCAGGACTTAGCAGAAGCCGTCAACGGGGATAATATGGACAGGAAGGAATTGCTCACCCTCAGGCGAGGGCTATTGGAGGGAGATAAATGAGGAACCTCATGGTTCAGGGGACCTCATCGTATGCGGGGAAGACCTTCCTTGTGATGGCCCTCTGCAGGATCTTTTCCAAACGCGGCTATAAGGTGGCTCCCTTCAAGGCTCAGAATACTTCGCTTAATTCCTGTGTGACGGAAGACGGCGGTGAGATATCTAGGGCGCAGGCGCTACAAGCCCTTGCAGCAGGCGTAGAGCCAACAGTAGAGATGAATCCAATCCTGGTGAAGCCCAAAGGGGATCATACATCTCAGGTCGTGGTGAATGGCCGGCCCTACATGGATATTGAGGCCTGGAGCTACTACGAGGAATTCGCCCTGGATAAGGGAGTACCCATAGTCAAAGAGGCCTTTGAAAAACTTGAGGCTGAATTCGACTTTTTGATCATTGAGGGAGCGGGCAGTCCAGCGGAGATAAACCTCTACGATAGGGACATATCGAACATGCGGGTTGCGAAGATGGCCGATGCGGATGTGATCCTTGTTGCCGATATAGACCGGGGCGGCGTATTCGCCAGCATCTACGGTACCATCGCCCTTCTACCTCCCGAAGATGTAGAGCGCATCAAGGGTGTTGTGATTAACAAGTTCCGCGGCGACATAGGGATACTTGAGCCTGGACTAGTGGAGATCGAGAAGAGGACAAAGAAGCCTGTGCTAGGTGTAGTACCAGTCATCCCGGGGCTTCGACTCCCGGGGGAGGACTCCATGTCCATCGCCGATTCACCCAGCTCGAATGGGCTGGACATTGCGGTGATAAGGCTTCCTAGAATATCCAACTTCACGGACTTTGACCCCTTGATCTACGACGGCGCTAACGTGAGATACGTCTCTTCAGCTGGCCAACTGGGAGAGCCGGATGCGATTGTGGTGCCCGGAACCAAGAACACACTATCCGACCTAGAATGGCTGAGAAACCAGGGTTTTGTAGAGCCCATACAGGAGCTCATGGGTAAGGTACCCATAATCGGAATATGTGGAGGGTATCAGATGTTGGGGAGGCGGATTACCGATAGTGGAGTAGAGAGTAGGGACGGGGGAACCACGAATGGGCTTGGCCTCCTGGACGTCACCACCGAGTTTAAAGATTACAAGAAGACCACAGAGCGAGTCGAGGGAGCGGCCCTGGACGTTAATGGCCCCTTTGGAGGGCTAAAGGGCAAGCGGGTAAAGGGTTACGAGATACATATGGGGACCACAAAGCGCGGGAAGAAGGCGATGCCGCTGTTCGACCTCAACGGTAGAGTGGATGGTGCTGTAAGTGAAGATGGAATGGTCATGGGGGCATACCTCCACGGCTTATTTGACTCTGGGGATTTCAGACATGCTTTCCTCGATGCACTAAAACCAGGTGATTCTTCCACCAAGGACGTGCAGGAGGTCTGGCTGGAGAACATCGACAGAGGGGCTAGAGCGGTGGAGGAGAGCATAGATTTGAACGAGATCGAGGGATGGCTCCGATGACTGTGCTCATATTGGCACTGGCGGCAGCCGTGCTTATGGACCGGTTGTTGGGGGAGCCTCCCTCAAAATTTCATCCCACGGCTTGGATGGGACGTATAATAGCTGAGCTAGTGGAGATCCTCGGGAACTCCATAATCCACGGTGCATTGATATTCCTCGCCATCACCGTACCGACTACAGCCATCACCTTTTTGGTACTTGATAAAGTGGGAGTGGATAACGTTCTGGGAGTGATACTGGCGTTCGTCATCTTAAAGTTCCAGTTTTCCTGGAGGGCCCTGGGAGAGCATGCGGATTCTGTTGTACAAGGCCTTTCAAAGGACATAAAGGTCGCGAGGACGGCGGTGTCACGGATGGTGGGAAGGGAATCAGGCGAACTTGACGAGGAGCATGTCGTCTCGGCAACGGTGGAGTCCATAGGGGAAAGCAGCGTGGACGGTATCATAGCGCCTCTCTTCTATTTCGTTGTCTTCGGAGTCATACTAGGGGCTGCGTATGGAGTGGCGGCTGCAGTCTTCTATCGAGCCGTAAACACCCTCGATTCCATGATCGGCTACAAGATGTCGGGATACCATTGGCTAGGGTTCTTCTCCGCGAAGGTTGATGACCTGTTGAACTTAATACCCGCGCGTCTAGCATCTGCTCTGCTGATAGTTTCGGCCGCCTTGATAGGCGAGGATGCGAGGGGGGCCATTGCTGTGTATTGGAGGGATAAAGGGAATACTGATAGCCCAAACTCTGGGCACCCTATGTCCGCCCTTGCAGGTGCCCTCGGGGTGCAGCTGGAGAAGGTGGGCTTCCATAGATTGGGGGACCCAAAGGAGAGGCTGACCCAGGTGCATATCGGCAGGGCTGTTAGGCTCGTGGACGTATCAGTGCTATCTTTTCTGGCATTATCATTAGTGATTTTAATCGTTTAAAGGAGGAAGCAAATTGCAGGACAAGATGAATGAAGATGAGAAACTCGAAGTTGGATTCCATTACTTGGAGGAAGAGGGGAGAAGGTTTGTTGAGAAAATCAAGGGTAAGGACCCATTGTACGCTCTTGTGTTGGGCAACACCGAGACCGGGAAGATTCCAGACGTGTCGGCGGCAGGGGCCGTACCAGAAATTACAGATTTCACTCCCGCGGCGGACGCTGAGCTCCTCTTCTACGGCAGATGTAAATCCATAGACGGCGTCCCGGTAACCCCCGATGGGATACCTACCCCAGGCCTCATAACAATGTCGGCGCTTCAGTTAACGGATGCACCTGTCTTCATCGTGGAGGGCGGGTTGCGGGTGAAACCTAAGGTGCCGTATTTCTCTCTTGGTGGACTTCCCGGTGGGGACATTAGAAGTGGGGACGCTGTGAAGAATGCCGAGGAGGTCTTGGAGGAGGGCAGGATTTTGGGGAAAAGTCTCTCGTCATTGGCTGACTATCTGGTGGTGGGAGAGAGCATAGCAGGTGGGACCACAACGGCCCTGGGTGTTCTCACCGCCATGGGCGTGAACGGCATGGTGAGCAGCAGCATGCCAGGTAATCCACTGGAGCTTAAGAAGACCATCGTTGAGGATGGCATGAAAAAAGCTGGAGTATCCTTCGGCTCACTGAAGAATAATCCATTAGGAGCGGTAGGGGCTCTGGGGGATCCCATGATGCCCGCGTTTGCTGGTGTCGTGCTCGGGGCTGCCGAGTCGGTTCCGGTGTTGATGGCCGGAGGCACCCAGATGACGGCGGTCCTCGCCATCGTCGCCTCAATGGAGGGAAAATTGGACAACATCGCCATCGGCACGACAAGATGGATCGTCGAGGACGCAAGCTCCAACATTGCAGGCACGGTGGAGCAGATAGCAAAAGTTCCCATAATAAACACCAAGCTCAGCTTTGCAGAATCAAAGTACCCTGGGCTAAAGGTCTACGAGGAGGGAATTGTAAAGGAGGGTGTGGGCGCTGGTGGAACCGCCATCTCGGCTTCAATGAAGGGGATAAGGCTTGAGCGCCTATTGGAGAAGATAGAGGAAAACTATTCAAAGCTTGTGGGTAAAAATTAGATTATGGTCTTCGCGGGATTGAGAGCGATCTTGGCATTCCTCACCATCATCCCAGTGCGGGGAGGGCGCCTGGAGGATGCCGCGAGGAGCGCATGGCTCTTCCCCTTGGTAGGCGGTGCCATCGCGATTTTACCCGGGATTATCGGGGAGGTGATGAAGAACCAGCTCTTCTATTCGCCTCACGTATCCGCGGCTGTGGCCCTGTTCCTTTTGGCGGTACTATCAGGCTTTCATCACCTAGACGGCCTCCTCGACGTGGGTGACGCCCTCATGTTCAGAGGGACGAGGGAGGAGCGGATAAAGGTCATGCATGACACCGGTACCGGTGCTGGTGGCTTTGGCCTCGGTTTCTTCGTTCTCTTGATAAGCTACGCGGCCCTCGTCTGGACTCCGAATTTGCTCCTTGCCCTCGTGGTAGCTGAAGCCCTAGCCAAGTTCTCCATGGTTCTAGGGCTCTACGCCGGGACGCGCTCCCACCAGGGAATAGGAGACACCTTCTTGCGCATCACCAAGGGTAACAAGGGCATGCTCGCACTGGCGATCATCCTTACATCCATTGTGGTCTCTCCATTAGGGCTTAGTGGGGGCATCCTGATGGTTGTTGCCGCCGCATTCTCGTTGTCCCTGATATGGTACTTCAACAGGACCTTCGGCGGTATGGGCGGGGATACCTTCGGAGCTCTTAACGAACTCACTAGGATGATCATTCTTTTGGCGATGTTATGAGGCTACCGGCTTTGCTCATGGCAGGCGGGGAGGGAGAACGGTTGGAGTCGAATGAAGAAAAACCCCTCTTCTTGTTTCATGGAAGACCCATGGTTGACTGGGTCCGTGAAGCCCTCTTGGGCTCGACCAAGATATCTTACGTCTACGTTGCGGTGAGTTCTAACACCAGGGAGACCGAGGCCCACCTCAGGAGAAATGCCGATCCTCGTATGGTCATCGTCGAGACCCCCGGTGCGGGTTATGTGGCAGACATGAGCTACGCCCTCAAGGAGGCGAACCTTTACAAGGCGTTGACCGCGTCCTCGGACATGCCGCTTTTAACCCCCGCCGACATCGACTACGTCATCGAGGAGTATAAGTCGCGGGGTGGCATCGGCTCCATGGCAGTTTTGGTGCCCATCCCATTGGTGAACCAGCTGGGCCTCACCACCAATTATCCCCTGGGTGAGAACGCGGCTACTGGTATCAACATAGTGGACCTGCGTGACGCCAGGATGACGAACTTGGTGACGCGCAGGGTCAACCTCGCGGCCAACATCAATACGAGATCTGACGTTGAAATCGCCCTAAGACTGCACAACATTTAAATATCGTCTCGCCGAGAGGGAGCCCCATGCCGGTAAACAATGATTTGCTCGAAATCCTCGCTTGCCCCATAGACAAGAACGACGTGGATTACAAGCAAGACGAGGACTTCTTGCACTGCTCCGAGTGCGACATAAGATACTACAAGGAGCGGATGAAAGGGAAGAACGCATGCCCGAAATGCGGGGAGAAACTTGAGGACATAAAAGGGGAGGTTCTGGTCTGCACTGACTGCAATCGCTGGTATCCCATAATCGACGATATACCCCATATGCTCCCGGACGAACTCAGGGACGACCTCGCAGAATAAATTCACAGAAGAAGGCGGGGGAGAACGCCCGTGGTCCACGGGAAAACACGTTGAGGAGGTGGTGTGGGGTTGCTCCACGGGCTGGTGGTGAACATCATCCCCCAAAAGACTTGCC
>CBDUVV010000055.1:0-7604 GCA_965370755.1 uncultured archaeon
AGTTCCTCCAATTTAGATATGGCTTCTTCTAAACCCGTTTCATCATCAGCGGCCAATGTTAGCACTCTCCGGCCCGCTCGTTGGGTCAATGTTATCACAAGGCTTCCCTCCTTCTGAAGCTCCCCTACTCCCTTTACCTCCAGCGTATCGTTTACAACGATCCCCGCTTGATCCAAATACTTCTGCGCCAGGGTGCTGTTGAAGGTGTTAACGATCAAAGTGTCGCCGTATCCGGGATCATCACTTCTCAAGGCCGTACGCTTCCCTATCAGCTTTTTGATCTCCAGTGCGTCATCCAGTAGGGAGTCCTCCCCGTAAACCAAGAAGTAGCCATCGTCGAGGTAGTGTGGATGGTCCGTGAGGTGGTACAAGCGGCCGCCAGTAGTGAGAAAATCCGCAATATTTGATACGAGTTTATTGTTGTCAAATACCGAGTTGTAGGGTTCCAGCATGAAAGATATATCGCCAATTGCAAGTGCATTTCCGCTGGATGTGAGGACCATGGGGCTGAACCTTTGTTTTGTCTGAGTGGAAGAAAATGTGTTTTCATCGGTGTGGGCCAGCCCTCTCCCCGTGGAAGTAATTGAGGAAGCCACATACATCGAGACCTTGTCCAGGCCTTTAGTGAGATCATTTAATTCGAAGTCCTCTAAGAAAATGTATTGAAAGTTTCCATCGTTCTCCAATTGGTTGTACAGGTAGCCACTGTCGAAAGTGACGCCGAACCCAACCGCTAAGGTGTTCATGGAATCCTTCCTTGTGGGATCGTGAATCAATAAGAGCTTCCCATTTTTCTCCACGAACCTGGAGAGCAAATCGATTTGTTCCCCCGAATATGTCACCACAGGAGAGATTACCACAAAGGCATCCGCGTACTTCAAACTGTTCTCCAAATCATCAGCGTTCTCCATGTATTCCACTTTGTAACCCCTTGCTATCAGCCTCGATACTAGCACGTTAAGTTCTTGTAGTTCTATCCCGTTATCGTGAGCCATATCAAAGATTACAGTGCCCTCAGTTGAGACGTACTCATCTAAGAATTCTTCGGCAGGCGCCTTGACCACACCGACCTTCTCGAAGTCAGGCCTCTCGAAGGATGGCGGTAAATAAATCCCTTTGTAATTTAATGACACCTGGACCAATAGGGTAAGAACCAATACGAGTACGAATACTGATTTCTTCATTGATCTCCCCTCTCCACGTAAATGTAATAATGGACCGGCGCGGTATTGGTCTCCTCGAAGATTGAGCTGTTAACCTTAAACGGAAAAATTAGCCGCTGCATTCCTAGTTCTTCATTTATGTCCACTACGGAGTATCTCCTTATCCCTGCTAATTCTGATGCCGCTGAGATGGCGTCCTCAGTGGCGCCCAGTTCGTCGACCAAACCATTCTTCTTGGCCTCTAACCCTACGTATAGGCCTGCGCTGGAAAGCTCTTCTCTAGTGAGTTTTAGCTTGTCACCTCTTTCGAGGATGACTGAGTTTATGAACGTATCAGCTACCTGTTTGGCCTGATATGCCCACTCCCGCCTAGAAGTGCCTAATTCCTTGAGAGGCCCAGATGTCAATGAATTCTCCTCTTGATCGATGGGCCTTGGCAATGCTGTGACCACGCCGACGCTTCCCACTATCGAGGTCGGCTTAGCGTATATTAGATTCGCGCCTATTGCGGAGAAGTATGCCCCACTCGCCCCCATCTGATCCATGCTAGCAATTATGGGCTTCTCTTCTTTTAAGGACAAAACTGTCAAATAAATCTCTTCACTGAGGGAGGCACTTCCCCCGGGACTACTTATCCTTAACACAACGGCCTTTATGTCGTCGCTCTCTTTCGCATATCTAAGCATTGAGACGATCTGATCGGTAGTTCTCTCGTCTATTGTCCCTGTGAGTTTAATCACGCCAATCTTAGGTTCAGCGTATTGAGAGAAAATCAAGTACCCCAAAATTACTGCAAAAACCAAAGCGAATAAGTACGATCCTTTCAGACTCTCCACCCAATCCTTCGAATTCATGGCCTATTTCAACTTAGTATAAATATAAATAGCGTCTATAAAATTATAACCGTCTTTAAGTTGTATAAAATCGGAATAAGAGGTGTTGAGTCCCAATGAAAGTGTTGGTCGCTATAACAGGTGCCAGTGGTGTGGTCTACGCTAAGAGACTGCTCGAAGTCCTAATGGAGAAGAATATTGAGACTAGTTGCGTCCTCTCCGACGCCGCGAAAAAGATCATAGCTCATGAGATAGGGAAGTTCGATTTTGAGCACCACCGGGAGAACGATATAACAGCTCCCTTCGCCAGTGGATCTCATAAGATAGACGCGATGGTAGTGATTCCATGCAGCATGAAGACCCTCGCTTCCATAGCCAATGGCATCACATCCAATCTCATCGTCAGAAGCGCCGATGTCACGATAAAAGAGGGGAGGCAGCTTATCTTGGTACCAAGGGAGACGCCTTTAAACGCCATACACATTGAGAACATGCTAAAACTATCCAGATTGGGAGTAACGATCTTACCCCCTATGCCGGCATTTTATCATAAGCCCAAGACCATGGAGGATTTGGTAGATTTCATCGTCGGGAAGGTCATGGATGTTTTGGGGATAGAGAACGATCTCTTCAATAGGTGGGATGGCCCATAGGGATCATTGTGGGTGTGAGTCATGGACATTAGGGAGTTTCTAAACAAGGAAGTTGTCATCGAACGGGAGGTTTCCTCATACCTGGAGATGGCGAAAATTTTGCACGAGAACCCTGAAAAAACGGTCTTCTTCGAGAACTGCAAAGAGAGTAAGTTGAAAGTCGTGGGCAACCTATGTCCCACGAGGGAAAGTATCTGCTCCGCCCTCGGTACCGACAAAAAGGGGTATATAAACAGAGTGCTAGACGCTGTCGGGAAACCAGTGGAGCCGATGCCTAGTGATGACATAAGTTGCTTTGAAGTTAAAAAGAAAGGCCTAAGTTCTCTGCCCATTCTCCATCATTTCAAGGGAGACGCGGGGAAATTCATAACATCCGGTATGGTCATAGCAAAGGACCCCGAATATGGAACAAATGTCTCGGTCCACCGCCTCCAAGTGCTCGACGAGGAACACGTTGCAATAAGACTTGTTGAACGGCACCTCTTTTTGTATCACCAAAGGGCCGAGAAGGCAGGAAGGCCTTTGGAAGTGGCCGTATCGATAGGAGTGCATCCTGCCGTGCTATTTTCCGCCGCGTATTCAGTTCCGGAGAGCTATGATGAGTTCAGACTTGCTTCATCGCTCCTCAAAAGACCATTGGATTTAACGAAGTGCGAGACCGTGGATCTGGAGGTGCCCAGTGCATCCGAGGTGGTGATAGAGGGCAGGATGCTACCCGACAAGAGGGTCGATGAGGGGCCGTTCGTCGACGTGACTGGAACTTATGACATAATGAGAAAACAGCCAATAATAGAGATCACCAAAATATCTCATCGGAGGGACGCCATCTACCATGCCCTTTTACCTTCCGGCGGGGAGCACAGGATGCTCATGGGCATGCCACGGGAGCCGAAGATGTACGCCGAGGTCTCAAAGGTGGCCAAGGCAAGCAACGTGTGCCTCACTGAAGGTGGGGCCAACTGGCTGCACGGCGTCGTGAGTATAAAGAAGCAAACCGAAGGGGATGGAAATAAAGCCATCAAGGCGGCTTTGCAGGCACATCCCAGCATGAAACACGTGATAATCGTGGACGATGACGTGGACGTCTTCGATCCCATGGAAGTAGAATTCGCCATAGCCACCCGTTTCCAAGGCCACAAGGACCTTGTCGTGATCAAGGCTGTCAAGGGCTCTTCCCTCGATCCCAGTGCTGAGGATGGCAAGACGACAAAGTTGGGTCTCGATGCCACAAAGCCCTTAGGTAAGGAAAAGGAATTCGAAAAGGCGGCTTTTGAATGATGTTATCCCTCACGGAAGAGGGGGAGTACAATTAAAATCCACGCCTATAATTGAGCTGTGCAGGTCAATCGAAAATGTTTCTTACCAAGGAAGAAGAGGAAATCTTAGACGGTGAATTGGGCGAGGGCCTTAAGAAGGCCATGGAACTCTTGGTGGCCCTGGGGGACATAAAAGGTGCGGATAAATTTGTGGATATAGAGAGCGCCCACGTGTCAGGCGTTAGTTATTTGACGATTGGCGACCCCGGACTTGAGCTTCTTGAGGAATGGGCTTCAACTGGTGTAAAAGCAGAGGTCCCAACTACCACCAACCCAGTTGGTTTGGACTTGGAGGCCTGGCAGGAACTGGGATTTCCGGAGAGATTCGCTTTGAAACAAGGCGAGATCCTTCAGGCTTATGAGACCATGGGCGTTCGAAGTAGTTGCACTTGCACACCTTATTTGACGGATAATGTTCCCAAAAGAGGGGAACACATCGCTTGGGCAGAGTCGAACGCCGTGGCGTATTCCAATTCAGTTTTGGGTGCTAGGACGAATCGTGAGAGCGGCATATCGGCTCTTGCAGCGGCTATCTTAGGAAAGGTTCCCAATTATGGACTCCACTTAGATGAAAATCGACAGGCCACGTCCGAGATCATCGTCGATGCCGATTTGGAGGACCCCTTCGATTATTCCGCCATGGGCTTCTGCATCGGGCAGATGGGTGCAGGGATACCGCTGTTTACAGGTATTACGCCGGGCGTAGTAGAGTCTAAAGCTCTAGGGGCAGCCCTCGCGACTGGTGGCGTATCCATGTTTCATGTAAATGATGTTACGCCGGAAAGTGATCGCGTTGCGGGCAAACTGGAAAAAGTTCATTTGGGCGAAGAGGAACTTCGCGAAGCAAGAGAACGGTTAAGCACAACGGATGGGGAAGTTGACATGGTATGTTTAGGTTGCCCACACTGCAGCGTAGATGAAGTGATAAAAATATCGAAACTTGAGCCGAAGCATGAGACCTGGGTCTTCACCTCACGGTACAATAAACCGGCCTTACGAAATGTGAAATTACACGAGAACATCCAGGTGATCTACGATACATGTATGGTCGTCTCCCCCTTGAGAGATGTCGGGATTAAAAGCATCGGAGTTAACTCTGCGAAAGCGGCTTTTTACTCGCCCAGCCTCACTAAACTCGACGTCGTGTTCTCGCCTCTAAAGGAGTTGATCGGTTAATGCGAATCAAAGGCAGACCCACGTCTAAGGGAATCGCCGAGGGCGAGGTGCTGTCCACGGACGAGGCAATTACTTTCCTAGGTGGTGTGGATTCTGAGACAGGCATCGTGGTGGAGAGGGGTCATGAGCTTGAGGGCAAATCAGTGGCCGGCAAGGTGCTAGTATTCCCGAGGGGAAAGGGCTCTACAGTTGGCAGCTATGTGATCTACGGCCTGAAGAAAAATGGGAAAGCACCGGCCGCCATAATTAACCTCGAAGCCGAGGAGATCGTTGCAACCGGAGCCATCTTGGCAAATATACCCATGTTGGACTCTATAGAAGAAAGGCACTTTAAGTTGTTAAAAAGCGGTATGAATGTGTTGGTGAACGCCGAGGAGGGGTACGTCGAAATGGAGGCTAGCTACTAATGTCGAGGGAGTTTTTCGAGGAGATAGGCGAGGTCCCTGATGAAATTTTGATCTCCCTCAGGGATAAGGTGTCCAAAGGATTCTCCATCTATACGGCGGCCACGGACAAAAAAGTCTTCTCCTGCAAGGTTATGCCTCGTTTTTCCCATGAGGAATCATTCGATAGGGTTTTCGAGGAGTTCAAGGGAACGGAGTATGTGCCCCTGTATAGAGAGACAAATGGGGAATACAGATTAATAGTTGTCCATAAAAAAGACGAGGAAGAAAGGAATATTCGGCCCGCGATCCATTTCATCCTCTTGGCTTTAACTCTTTTGACGGTGACGGGAGCGGGGTACCTCGTCTGGGTTGGTAAGGATCTTTGGATGAGCCTCGTTTTCGCTGTCTCGCTAATGGCGATTTTAGGGACCCATGAAACAGGCCATGCACTAACTGCAAGGAGGCGCGACGTTAAGGCCACCCTTCCCTTTTTCATACCGGTCCCACCACCCATTTTTCCCTTCGGCACCCTGGGCGCCGTGATATTCATGAATTCCCCCATAAAAAACAGGAAGGTTCTCTTGGACGTCGGAGTCTCTGGCCCCATAGCAGGTTTCATAGTATCCCTACCTATACTGATCGTGGGGCTGAGCCTTTCTTCACCTACGACGGCTGCGACGGCCGTTGAATCTGGAGAATTCGTCTTGGGGCCCTCACTGCTCTTTCTGTTCTTGATTAGGTTGTTCTTCGAGGGCGCACAGATAGTCGACCTCCACCCCCTTGCCATAGCCGGTTGGATCGGGCTCTTTGTAACATCGCTGAATCTATTGCCCATGGGTCAGCTGGACGGCGGCCATGTGATAAGGAGTTTTGCAACGAAGCACTACAGGAAGATCTATTTCGGCATTGCCTTATTGCTTGTAGGTGTAGGGGTGATTTGGCCAGGTTGGATTATTTGGCCTCTCTTCGTTTGGATCCTAACCAGATTCGAGCATCCGGGGCCCTTGGATGATGTCTCCGAACTGGATAAGAAGAGGAAAATCCTAGGGCTAATCGCCATCCTGATCCTACTCCTCACCTTCATGCCAGTGCCGATCTTACCGGCCGAGCTTTTGGATATCGGAAACTTAAATAACTAGTTAGAGGGATATAATTAGGCCAATGAAGACGAGTAT
Organism: uncultured archaeon; assembly: GCA_965370755.1. Classification (GTDB taxonomy): domain Archaea; phylum Hydrothermarchaeota; class Hydrothermarchaeia; order Hydrothermarchaeales; family JAZGAD01; genus CBDUVV01. The sequence goes on from CBDUVV010000055.1 coordinate 6,703, forward strand.
AAGCTTCATAAAAAAATCGGATTTGGCACCTAAAAAAGGGGATATCTGCGGGGAATGCCGCGATAACGGCCTTAACATATGTGAGCTTGATGAGATATGCCAAGTCCGCCTCGCTGAGGCATTGAGGAAGGATCAGCTGGAGGTCATCGAGAGCATAGATCATGCTACCAAGAAAGGGCTCTTGGATGTCAGAAATGCTAGGTTAAAGGGCACCCCTATAAAGTTCGTGAAGCTGAGCGATGGGGGAAGGCTCTTCTTCAATTCTGAATAGCACTAATTCTAAAAATATTCCCTCAGTTCTCTCTGGGTTGGGGCTCCTTCCCCGGGTTTCATCTCGCTTAACAACCGGCTCACCTTTTTCCGTATCGTGGTCTGTACTTCATCTATGCTGAGGGATGCATCAATCACAACGAAGTTTTCGTGCTTCTTGGCCAAGTCGATGTATAAGTCCCTCGCGTTTACTAAAAAGTCCCTTCTCTCGAAATGCTCCATCTCCCGCAGCTGTCCACGTAGATTTCCTTTGGATGTAATCCTCCCAAGGGAGACCTCTGGTTGGATGTCCAAGACCAACACCAAATCCGGTTTCGCAACGAAGCGATTGAGCTCCATTATCCAATCGACGCTAATTCCCGAGGCTCCCTGGTATACCACGGAGGAATAAAAATATCTCTCGGTTATCACGACATTCCCGGCTTCAAGTTGTTCAAGTATCACCTTTACGTGTTCGCTCCTGTCGGCTGCGAAGAGGAGAGCTTCGGTTTTGGGGTCTAATTCCCCATGTTTGAGAAATTCCCTCAAGAGCCCCCCGATGGGCCCCGTCGTAGGTTCCTTTGTAAGGAAGGTATCATGGCCTTTGGTCTTCACCCACCTATTCAAAAGCTTGGCCTGCGTCCCTTTCCCAG
>CBDUVV010000056.1:0-7590 GCA_965370755.1 uncultured archaeon
AAGCGACGTGGCATTAGAGGTCTCCGAGAAGATCATAGACGACCTGAAAAAAAAACTCGTGGGTACGAAAGTAGAGAAAGACGAAGTCCTATCCCTGATAAGGGAATCCCTAAGAGGATCACTAGGAGATATCCTATTGCGGCCCCCCAATATCATAGAATTGGCCCGGCAAAAGAAGCCCTTCATCGTAGCCTTTGTGGGTGTGAATGGCACGGGAAAAACTACAACGATAGCGAAGATGGCTCATCTCCTCCGAAAAAATGGGTTATCCAGCGTGATGGCGGCTAGTGACACATATAGAGCCGGAGGGATTGAGCAGCTGGAGGAGCATGCGAATCGATTGGAAATACCCCTGATAAAGCATTCACGGGGTGCAGATGCCGCTGCCGTTGCCTACGATGCCGTCGAACACGCCAAGGCCAGAGGATTGGACGTGGTATTGATAGATACGGCCGGCCGGACTGAGACCAACGTCAATCTCCTCGACGAGATGAAGAAGATTGTTAGGGTGGCTAAGCCCGATTTAACCGTATTCGTCGGTGACTCGCTTACGGGCAATGCAGCCATCGAGCAGGTGGAAAGATTCAGTGAAGCCGTGCCCCTCGACGGGGCTATCCTCACGAAGGCAGATGCTGATGCCAAGGGAGGGAGCGCCATCTCCATCTCTTATGTGTTGAAGTGCCCCATCCTCTTCTTCGGCACCGGCCAGGAGTACGATGACTTCATGGAATTCAGCCCAGACTTCTTTGTAGAGCAGATTCTCCCCGATTGAACATTGAGCCTCTGCTTTCGAAACATATTTTAATGTTAAAGTGTGCCTATTACGATGCCCACCGCATGAAGACCGGCGGAGAGAGACCAAAAGTCTTACTATGAAAGCCGGGGCAAGGCGGATGGGTAAACTGCGCCCTATGGGTTCCTACGGGAGTTACTGCATAGTCGCTATCGATGATCGTAAGGGCAACCAGGGGGCAGAACATGAGCTCGTTCAACAAGCTGGCTTAATCGCCGAGCGCCCTTTCTCTATTTTAAGAGGGTCCTCGGGGCAAGCATAGGATAAGTTCCTGCTATGACCTCGAGTGTTAGGGAGTAGGGTACATGAGCGGGCTCAAAACAAAACCTTTTTCAATCCTAGGATGGCCAAGGCTGCCAAAGCCACTATTACTGCAACCCATTCGAAACGATTTGTTTCTTCGAGTTTAACAGGCTGACGACCCCCGGTGTATAAGATTATGTTATATCCCAGTTGAGCGTTATCATGGGCTTCGAAATGATAGTTATTCAAGAAGTCCGCGTCCCCCGAAACGAATACTCTTCCAGCGCCATATTTTCTCGATACTGTTATGGGCCAGTCGTCACCGGAAATTGAGACTTTATAGATTATCCAGCTTGGGTCCTCCACCAGCACAGCGGGGCCCATGTAGTACTTATATTCTTCAACAAAGCTGAAAATCCGTGGGTCGTGGGTTGCATCATTAGAATGTTTTTTCCATCCCGCTGGAGTACGTCGAATCCCATCTCCATCTCAAAGTATGTGAGAAGTGGGTTAACGTAGTCTCTGCATCGTTGGCCGCCCAAAACAATAAGTCCTCCCCCGTCGGCCACGTACTTCTTTATCGCTTCTATCTCTCCCTCAGACAGATTCTCTTGGGGGTATGTGAAGACAAGCACATCAACACCTTTGAGAATTTCATCGTCCAACTTTCCCTGGTTTAGAGATAATACGGTGATCCCCTGCTCGGTGAGAAGTGCTGAAAATTTCTGCATGGTGAATGGCTTCTCACCCGCCAAATCGTAGATTTCATTGTGGTTCTGTGAGAATAGCACATTCAGTCCTTCTGCACTAGCGAAAACAGAGCTTTGGCAGAATAAAATAATGAGGAAAGAAAGAGCAAAAAGGATAAACTTCATGGTATATTTTATTGGTTGACTGATATTTAAGGTGTTCACGGTGAATAAGGCTGATCGAATAAAGGACAAAAAGGGAAATGAGAAGATAGCCGCCCTCACTGCATACGATTATCCCAGCGCAATCCTGGTAGATGAGGCCGGTTTCGATATAATCCTTGTTGGAGATTCATTGGGCGTCGTGGTATTGGGATATGAGGACACTCTCTCTGTGACCATGGAGGACATGTTGCATCATACAAAGGCGGTGGCAAGGGGTGCGAAGAGGGCTTTGATAGTGGGCGATATGCCGATCCATTCCTACGATACTCCAGAAATGGCCCTGCGTAATGCAAAACGCTTTGTGGAGGCAGGCTCAGAGGCCGTGAAGACAGAGGGTGCCGTCGTAGATGTGGTCGAGGCTGTGACTGATGAAGGTATACCCGTTATGGGCCACCTCGGCTTAACTCCTCAGACCATAACCGATTACAAGGTACAGGGAACGGACTCTGAGAACGCCGACAGGATATTAAAGGAGGCCCAAGCCCTCGAGAAAGCGGGTACATTCGCCCTAGTACTAGAATGCATGCCTGAAGACCTCGGCCGGAGAGTGACGGAGACCCTTACCATCCCAACCATTGGTATAGGCGCTGGTAGGTACTGCGATGGTCAGATCCTGGTGATAAATGACTTACTCGGCCTCTTCGACAGGTATCTACCTAAGTTCGCCAAGCGCTATGTGAACATGCGCGAAGGGATGAAGAAAGGCCTTTTGAGATTTAAGGAGGACGTTTTATCTGGCCAGTTCCCAGGTGCTGAGAACGTCTACGAATAACGACGTTAACATTTTATCGTGACATCAATGCATATCCGTGATTACGAGGGCCTTCTTGGATACATAGAGAAACTCAAGGAACTCTCAACCGACATGCCCATAATAGTCGAGGGCAAACGGGATGAGGAAGCCCTCAGGGGGTTTGGGGTAGAAGCGGAGTTCCATTGGGTTTCGCCCGCGCCTTTCCACGAATTCTGCGACGAGATGAGCAAACGCTACAAAGAGGTCATAATCTTCACGGATATGGACAAAGCTGGAAAGAAGCTCGCCAAACGCCTTGGGACATCCCTCAGCCAACGCAGAGTAAAAGTACACGAAAAATTCGGACCGATCTTGCTGGGCAAGCTCGAGACCCATCAAGTGGAAAATCTCGCCAAACGCCTTGATAGAACCGAGGTTGGCCTGTTTGGGAACGGGTTTTGGCGTTGATGCCGGTCAACTGCTTACTTGCGACGCTCAAAAGTTTTAAATCCCTTGGTGTGGTTCTTTTACAATTAGGAGAAGTGTGAGAGTACCATGAAGATTGCAATCAATGGTTTTGGTAGGATAGGAAAGAACATACTCAGGGCCGCGAAGCGTGACGCGGACTTCAGCAATAATTTCGAATTCGTTGCTGTAAACGATCTCGCTGACCCTAGAACTCTTGCCCATCTACTGAAATATGACTCCGTCCACGGCACAGCGGATATGGACATTTCTTCCGGGGAGGATTACATTTCGGTGGACGGGAAGAATATCAAGGTATTCTCGGAAAAGGACCCGGGGAATCTTCCATGGGGTGATTTAGGGGTGGACATAGTCATCGAGTCAACGGGATTCTTCACCCATCGGGAGGGTGCGTCGAAGCACTTGGATGCTGGAGCGAAAAAAGTGATAATATCTGCTCCTGCCAAGGAGCCGGATGTAACCATAGTCATGGGAGTGAACCATGAAACCTACGATAGGGATAATCATAACATCATTTCCAACGCATCCTGCACCACAAATTGCCTAGCCCCAGTGGCCAAAGTCCTACATGAGAATTTCGGGTTGAAAAGAGGTTTTATGACCACGTGCCACGCCTACACCAATGATCAAAAGATATTGGATGTACCTCACAAGGACTTGAGGCGGGCGAGGGCGGCAGGTGTCTCCATCATCCCGACTACCACAGGGGCGGCGAAGGCCATCGGTCTTGTCCTACCTGAATTGATTGGTAAACTCGATGGGATTTCCCTTAGAGTACCCATACCCGACGGTTCCATAAACGATTTGGTGGTGGAACTGGAGAAGGACGTCTCCAAGGAGGATCTCAATGGAGCCTTCAAAGAGGCAGCCAACGGCGGGCTTAAGGATATATTGGAATACACGGAGGAGCCCCTTGTTTCCAAGGATATAATCGGCAACCCCCACTCTGCCATCCTGGATGGTCTCAGCACTACTGTCATGGGCGGCCAAGGAAATTTCGCTAAGATCCTCACTTGGTATGACAACGAGTGGGGCTTCTCGTGCAGGATGATTGACCTGATGAAGCTCATTGCCTGAGAGGAATAAGATGCCCTCCCTCAACGTGGAAATCTTTGGATTGGAGCTTAAAAACCCCACCATTCTGGCCTCTGGAATCCTCGATACAACGGGAGCATCCATGAAACGTGTAGTGGTTAAGGGGGGAGCGGGCGCGGTGGTCACTAAGTCCATTAGCAAAGCGCCCATGGATGGCCACAAGAACCCCAGCGTTATAGCCCTAGAAAATGGATTGCTGAACGCAATTGGCCTTGCAAACCCTGGATACGAAGGATTTCGCTCGGAGATAGAGGTTGCAAAGACTGCTGGAGCGCCAGTTATTGGTAGCGTGTTTGGAACCAGTCCAGCTGAGTTCGCCGAGGTGGCGGGAGCCCTGGCAGAATACGGCGCCGACGCCATCGAGATCAACCTTTCTTGCCCCAATGTAGAGGGAGCAAAATATGCCCACAGCCCCGAGCTGAGCCGTGACGCAGTTGCAGCGGTAAAGGCAAAGGTGAAGAAGCCAATCATAGCGAAACTCTCCGCCGAGGTGCCAAATATAGTGGAAATCGCTGGAGCCTGTGTGGACGCAGGCTGCGATGGTGTGACCGCCATAAACACCGTCAAAGCCATGAAAATCGACGTGGAAGCGAAGATGCCGGTGCTCGCCAACAAGACGGGTGGATTGAGCGGCACTTCGATAAAGCCCATCGCTGTTCGATGCGTCTACGAGATCGCTAAAGAGTTGGATGTGCCTGTGATCGGCTGCGGCGGTATCACCACTGGAGAAGACGCAGTGGAGTTCCTCATGGCTGGTGCGAAGGCCGTTCAAATAGGCTCGGCCGTTTACTCCAGAGGGCTCTGGGTCTTCCGTAAGATTGTCGAAGAGATGGAGGTCTTCATGGAGCGGGAGGGATATGGTAGCGTCGACGAGCTCGTTGGTGCAGCTCTATGAGAGCCTCGTTAAAGGAACTTGAGAAACAAATCTCGCTTTCCCCAATTGAGAGGATACTTCTCACCACTGATGGCTCGATCACGACTGTCTTGGATGCCCTGGTAGGGGAAGAAATCGAAGTGGAGACAGAAGTTCAGAAAGTAATTTCAGCCGATGCTGAGCTTGTAATGGAATTAGGCGTCAGAGAAGATGCCGAAGTTAATTATAGAGTCGTCGACCTCAAAAGCTCCGAGGCCACCTTGGTCCACGCGGTCTCTTATTCTCCGATTGAGAGGCTGGCCAAGGAGTTCAAAGATGACATAATGAAGAAGGACATGCCCATCGGCAGGATAATGTCGTCCCTGAACATAGAATCCCGGAGGGAGATAATGGGGTTTGAGGTCGTAGATGGGGACCAGGAGCTTTGTGGGAGATTCGGTCTCCCCTCCGGGTCAGTTTTCTTGAAGAGGAAGTACCACGTAATCCATGGGGGCGAGGTCCTTCTCAGCATAACAGAGATATTCCCCAAGGGCGTATATTAGCCCAGTGATTCCAATGAAGGTGAATGTCAAAACTCCCTCTCGGATTCATATCACCCTGATAGATCTCAACGCCTCAATTGGCAGGATGGACGGTGGTATAGGCCTAGCCCTCGATGAACCATCTATAGAGCTCGTAGCTGGTGAAAGCGATGAACTAATTGTGGAGGGACCCCGCAGTGATAGGGCATCTGATGCAGCCGAAAAGATGCTCCGCCATCTTGGAGTCGATGGATGTGTAAAGGTGGAGATAAAGAAGGGGTACCCCCAGCACATCGGCTTGGGATCCGGCACCCAAACAGCCCTTGCGACCTCTAAAGCAATATGCGAATTGTATGACAGCGAACTGTCTGTCAAGGAGATGGCCGAGATCGTTGGAAGGGGGGGTACATCTGGCATCGGGATAAGAGCCTTCGAGGGAGGTGGATTCCTCGTGGATGGTGGGCATTCCACAAGGGACAAAGGAGATTTTCTACCCTCATCTGCGTCCAAAGCGTCTCCTCCGCCCATGTTGGCTAGATACGAATTCCCAGACTGGAAGATTATCCTAGTCATACCAAAGGCGAAGACCGATATCCATGGCAGGACGGAAGTGACCATATTCCAAAAGTACTGCCCCATCCCCCTAGACGAGGTTAGAGAGGTGAGTCACATCGTGCTCATGAAAATTCTACCATCCATCCTGGAGAAAGATATCGCTGGTTTTGGGGACGGAATTAAAACTATACAAAATGTGGGATTCAAGAAGATCGAAGTAAACCTACAGAACGAAGCGGTTAAAGAGCTAATGGGTAAATGCGCTAAGCATGCACCGGCAGTGGGGCTGAGCTCCTTTGGCCCTACGATCTACTGCGTAACGGAGGACGATGGCGATTTGTTAAACGCATTGGAAGACGAAGATGCCGAGGTCATAGTTACTGGGGCCAACAACGTTGGAGCAATCTCCAGGCGGATGCGAGTATGAAAATAGGCAGGTTCTACATCGATGGCTTGGAGTTTACAGGCGCAGTAGACGAGGATTCAGGCAGAGTCGAGGAGATCGAGAATCCATTTGAACACACACCTACGGGCAGAGAATTCGAATTGAATGAATTGAGATATCTCCCTCCGATTGCGCCATCGAAGATAGTGTGTGTTGGTTTGAACTACGTCGACCATGCTCGGGAGCTTGGATTAGACCCGCCCGATGAGCCATTGATTTTCCTAAAACCGCCGAGCGCTTTGGCGGCCCATGGGGATAACATAGCTTACCCTGAATCGTCGAGTAGCGTTGAATACGAGGGCGAGCTGGCCGTTGTTATAGGCAAGAAATGTGTCGATGTGAGAGAGAAAGATGCCCAGGAGGTTATCCTCGGTTACACCGTCTTCAACGATGTCACCGCGAGGGACCTACAGAAGAAGGACGGCCAATGGACGCGCTCCAAGAGCTTCGACACCTTCGCGCCTATGGGGCCCTGGCTGGTAACAAGGGATGAGGTGGACGATGCGGGTTGCCTCCCGATAAGGACGCTTTTGAACGGTGAAAAGAAGCAGGATTCCAACACCGAAAACCTCATATTTGATGTCCCAAAGCTCGTCGAATTCATAAGCGGAATAATGACCCTTTTCCCCGGGGATGTGATAGCCACTGGCACGCCCCCTGGCGTCGGCAAGATGAGACCCGGTGACGTGGTCAAGGTCGATATCGGAGGCGTGGGAGTACTGATGAATCGCGTGGTGAGTCGAGATGGATGATGCGAGGGCTGCGTGCAGGGAGATAATAGAGGGCATCAAATCCGATGAAGCCCTCAACTTGGATGCTCTGAAGAACCGGGCTGCCAAGAAGTACGGCCTTGGTAGAGTGCCCGCACACTCGGAGATTCTTGGGTACGCTAGTGAGGACGAAATTGATTCTGTTCTACAGAAGCTGAGGC
>CBDUVV010000057.1:0-7582 GCA_965370755.1 uncultured archaeon
TCTCCATGCTGACATCAAGGTAATTTGAAATCCTCATTAAATCTCCAAGGGTTAGCTCCAAAGGCATCCCCTCGTCGACACAGCACCTCACACACCCATCAAGACAAGCGAACTCTTCCTTATCCCGGGCGCCTATACTATGAGCAGTTGCAAAGTGGCCTATTAATTCCTTCTTCTTTATCCGCTCTCCACAGTATTGACAGACTTTCCGCAGTTCGATCACCTTTCGTGTTCCAGTTATCTTTAACTTCATCCTATAAATTGAGATTTCTTTATTCAAGTTTGGTCGAAGGAGTTAAAGCAAATTTTGTAGTTTACCAGAAAAACATAGTTAGCCGGGGAGTATAAGATAGTTTTTTTCCGACGCCAGCGTAAAACAAAAACTTTATATATCTTGATAATACAACTTAGCGCCAAGATAATAACGGAGGTGAGTGAGGTTATGCTTAGTATGAAGAGACGAGCTTTTATGAAGCTCGCTGCGGCTACCGGTGTTGCTGCTGCGCTTTCTCCAAGACTTGCAAGTGCGAAGATCGAATATCCGAACTTCCCACAAGGACGAAGCGGCGATTTGCCAGATGCTGACGAAGGCGTGCAGTGGATTCCCTCTGTCTGTCTCGCGTGTCACGGCGGATGCGGTAACATGGGTAAAGTGAAAGGCGGCGAACTCCTGAAGCTTGAAGGTAACCCATATTCCCACAACTCGTATGACTACGTGATTGCCAAAGGGACAGAAGCGAAGCCAGGCGACTTGGATATGGGCGGAAACGACATAGGCTCTTTGTGTCCGAAAGGACAATCAGGCGTATACACTCTTTATAACCCCAGGAGGCTCTTGCATCCTGTGAAAAGAGTAGGCGCAAGAGGGTCTCGACAATGGAAGAGAATTACATGGGACACAGCATACAGCGAAATTGCCAATGGTGGCGACCTCTTCGGAGAAGGCCACGTCGACGGTTTGGCAGCGATCAAGGATGATGGACCCATCGGCTCTGGCGAGTCCGACTATATGGACGAAGCTCCTGCAGATGGATACGGCCCCAAGAAGAACCAGTTCTACTGGATGAGAGGCCGGAACGAAAACAAGCCCACGACCAACAGATTCCACTTGAACTACGGAACCATAAACAAAGGAACCCATTGGTCAATCTGCGAGGCATCAGAGGTTCACTTTATGGCTATCTTAACCGGTGGGCCATTCGGTGCTTGGGACCTGAAAGAATCGGACTACGCTATAAGCGCAGGTTCTAACGTGTACGATGCGAGCTTCCCAGCTCAGACTCAGGCGAGATATCTCTCTAAGTGGTTCCTGAGAAGGCCCGGTACAAAATTCGTGTACATTGGACCGAGGATGAACAAGGCAGCTAGTTTAGGTGGCGAATGGGTACCCCTCAAGACTGAGACCGATCCGGACTTTGGCTTGGGTATGATCAGGTACCTCCTTGAGAACAACCTTTACAAGGCGGACATGATAGCTAGGCCAAATCCAGATGCAGCGACCGCTGGTGGTTATCCAACATCTACTGACTTCACATATCTCGTGAAGACAAGCGAACCGAAGGAATACCAGACAGATGCTGATGGCAATCCTCAAGTATCTGTGGGCGGAACCATAATGGCAGCTAAAGACGTTACCGGTACTGCTGACCTTGAGGCCAGCGTACCTGGTGCAGAGACTGTGTTCACAATGCTGAAGACACGCGCCAATGAGCTGACCTTGGACCAGTACAACGACAACTGCGGCATAAAGAGAGGCACAATTGAGAAGATATCCAGTGAGTTCGCTAATGCCGAAAAACCAGTGATATTCCAATATAAGGGACCCTGCCAGCAGAGCAACGCTAGGGGCGTACAGGCCTACAATATCGTCAATCTGATGATGGATAGGTACTTCAGGCCCGGCGGATTCAGCGGTAGCGGAGGCGCACCCCACGGTGGAATAGATTCACCTGTCAAGGTTGATAGAGTGGGTATAGTATCCAGCAGGGCTGGAGACGATTATTCTGGTGCGAAGGCAAAGCCGACAAAGCCATGGTTCCCACTGCAAGGTGGTAAGGGCGGAGACGGTGTTCAGCAGGAGTGTTATCCTGGATTAGCGAGTGGTTATCCATATAAGGTAAAAGCTATATGGCACTACAGAGCCGATCCGGTGTACGGTCTAGCTAGAGCGCAGCCTGCCAAGAAGTTCATGGAGACTGTTGGATTGGCGATTGCGATAGACCCCTTCATGAATGAGACCAGTATGGTATCAGATTATGTTTTGCCTGATACAACGTTCATGGAGCACTGGAGCTACATGCACACCCATTCCGTTGTCAAGCACCGCGAGGGTACCATTAGGCAACCTCAGGTTGGCACTGTGGATCATGCAGCCGGAACATACTCGCCTATAAATCCTGACACCAAGACTGTGGACGCGATTCACCTTGAGATGGCCATTAAGCTGGGACTGCCTAATGTAGGCACGAACGGCGCTGGCGACGGCCACGACCTCAACAATGACTATCAGTTCTGGAACCTGTACTTAGACCACGGGGACTTCCACGGTGGCGTATCACCGGATGCCGATCACATGAAGATTGGCGGTGCTTTTGGAAGTAGCCTTGATAGACCTGATCTTAAGACTGGCCAGCACATGCCCGCTTATGTAAATGCCATAGCCCAAACCAGGAACACGCTCTCGGGCGAGTTCATGGACGGACTTCCGTTCGTTCAGAGGATGAGGCTAGGCGACGGGCGAAATGCGGCCGATGTCATTGATCTAAGCGAGTACGACCTAGAAATTGGGACGAACAAGCGCATGCAGCACACCCAAGGGAGAACTGCAGAGAATCTCTGGCTCATGAGTCTTGAGCCTGAGAATGCCCTTGACATAAACCCAGAGGATGCTGCTAAGTTCGGCGTGAAGACCGGTGACTGGGTAGAGCTTGAGAACTGGTCTGGCGATACAGGCAAGTACAAAGTGGCAGTTACGAACACAACGAGGCCAGGATACGGCGAGGTGACCAACAGCTACGGACACTGGGAAATGGGCTCCAAGGACATCGCGATAGACGGACATGAAGGCGGAGGAATCCAGGGAGACGCCAGGTGCGGAGCAGGGTTCAACATCACTTACCTGATGGCCCACGACCTAGCGCAGAGCGGTGACAAAGATACCATCGGACCTCTGACTGACGAAGTCGGCGGGAGCTCGAAACAATACGGGTATCCCGTTAAGGTGAGGAAGATATAAGGAGGTTAGAAAGATGGCTTCACAACCAGAAAGCACAACAACAGCTTCCGGACCGAAAACACCGACCTACAGCGAGAATGGATATGCGGACATCCTCCCAGAGGCGCCAACCACATATGGCGATAACTTCCAACTAGCCCTGTGGATGGATCTGGAGTTCTGCACAGGATGCAGAGCTTGTACCATCGGCTGCAAGTCGGAGAACAACACACCAGTTGGCGTGGACTACACCCGTGTCATCTACGTGGAGAGCGGCAAGTACCCGGATACGCGCAGATATGCCGTGCCTATGCCATGCATGCAATGTGGCAAGCCTCCTTGTTTGGCGGCGTGCCCAGTGGGTGCAATCTCGAAGAATACTAAGAACGGTATCGTCGAGATAGACAGTGATCGTTGCATAGGCTGCAGGTACTGTGTATGGGCTTGTCCATTTGGAGCACCTCAGTACAGCTCTGAGAAGAGAATAACTGAGAAGTGTACCTTGTGCTCTCACAAGACTGTAGATGCAAATGGCGATCCCACGGGGAAACTACCGGCATGTGTTAGTACTTGTGTTGGCAGGATGCGTATCTTCGGAGACGTAAACTGGATGTCCCAGTCAAAGAGAAAGACTAGGGCACTTCAAGTAGGACACACACAAACCGGTGCACAGCCAAGCGCGCTATACACACCAGCACCTTAAAGGAAGCGAAATAATGGGGGTTTAATCCCCCAACTCTTTTCTTTTTTTTTATTTTTCGTAGTCGGCAGACTATAGAATATCAAATTCCGTTTTCAAGTTAATTCGTCCGGGGGAAGGATGCAATAAGAAAAGTTTTTATCTGTAGCCCAAGGCTTAAGAAATGGAGATGTCTGAACTATTCACCAGCTCGAACTTAGTTTTTAAGAAAAAGGACACCTTCGCATGTGTATATAACAATCGGACCGGCTGGTATTTCCCAGGAAGCGAAGGCCTTTTGAGGTTCTTGGAATCATTTCAATATGGACGAGAAATAGATGCTCAAGAAAGGGAATCCGATCCGAAGCTGGATAAACTTCTAACGGAACTTACGCGGCATAGATATCTCCTATCTGAAAGAGGAAGGGAGCTCAGTGAATACCTCAACTTCTATCCAATGCGGACGAATTACACAGTATATTATCACGGTGAGGGGGGTACCGACGTAGCCATCCAACGGAAAGGAATATCCAGGGAAGTTGACTTCGAAGTAATCACAATCAAAGGATTTGGCGAGGCCCTTTGGAACCTATGCGATGGAAGTAGAACGGTAAGTGACATCATCGGCATCCTCGCGAAGGAAACTCGGGAGAACTATGGAACCGTTAAGAGAAGGGCATTAGATCAAATGAGAGAATGGACGTCCATAGACGTGCAAATCTTACGACTTTTACCGTCCTCCATATCCAGCTACTCTGGAATTCCATCTCAACTTAATACACCACCCCCTTTTCAACCAACGATTAAAACTTCGACTTCAAAGTTCGCTGGAGATGTGAAGGAATATCATATAACTGGAATTCACGAGGGATATGATCAGTTCGAAAGAGTGGAGTCCACTCTTTCCCATATATACCGTAAACCGCATTCGATTTTAGGCGGGAAGAGTTACGGCGAGGCCTTATTATCCCGTCTCGTGGAACGGATATCCCTTGAGAGTAACTGTAGAATTCTCGAAGTAGGGGGTGGGCATGGAGACATCTCAAAAGACATACTCCTAACTCTGAAAAATGAAAAACCTGGTATGTATCCAAACATAGCTTACATTATATACGACCTAGCCCCGAGGCTAATTGAATCGCAGCGAAGACTCCATAGGGAACATGGCACAAGTGTAAAGCATATCCATGGGGATGGTGAACAATTAGCACTTGCAGATGCGTCCATAGATATAGTCATAAGCAATGAGGTCATAGCTGATTTTCAAACCCCCGAGATGACAATACAAGAGGTAAAGGAGCTGCCGAAAAGATATGGCATACCAATCAACAAACAAATCTTGGATTCCTTGAAAAACGCACCAGTTAGTTTCAGACTAAACCTTGGAGCGCTCCGCCTATTGAAGGAAGTCGAGAGGGTATTAAAACCAGGGGGCCTTGGGATAATCACAGAGTACGGTTTTGAGGATAGACTTCCCTTTCTTGCTAAACATTTGGATCATGCGGAATACTCAATAAATTTCTCGCACATGTTGGATGTTGCGAATGCCTTGGGTTTAGACGTTGAGCTTACCGATGCCTTTAGATTCCTCAACTTTCGTGCGGATGTAGAACTCATCACTCATCCATCGTTCCAAGCAGCATTCAGGATTTTGGAGAAAAATGATGTGCACCTGCCCAATCTCGTATATACCTCGGAACTTTTCCAGTACCAGCTTGGAGATAAGGCAGATTCCTTTGAGAATGTAGAGTTCGTGGAGTGCCGAAGGGAACCCATTGAGATAGTGAAGGTTCTACTCTTCACTAAACCATTGAAGGACCTAAACAATAAAAGCTCAGGAAGCATCTAGAAGAATCAAAAGGCGGTTAGTCAAAAACCAACAACAAAGTGGGCTCATTATAGTTTAACGTTGGAGATGTAAAACCTTCCATCTTCTGTTCTTCTGTAAGTCCGAAGTCCTTTTATTTCAGTGCCTTTCAGTAACGTCTTTGCGTCGGAGGCTTTTTTTAACGGTACGTATAAATAAAAATCAACATTTAGAGAGGCGTATTTTTTCCATTTTGCAAGATGCTTTTCATCGAACTTTTTATTGCCTTCAATCTCAGCGATGATGACCGGCTCGTCTTCTGAAACGTCCACACCAACTATGTCTGGGTATTGTTCCGCCTCTTCCTTGTCTACTTTCCCCCCGGACCTGTTACATTCACCCTGGAGGTTGGTGAACACCTCGATTCCATCTATGTCGTAGCGACCGGACTGGATTACCATCCTCACAATCCAATCATGGGCATCTGGAGGCGTGGTGTGCCTGTCATACTTAGGTTCAGTGTAGTCTTCCATAGCGCCTGAATTTTTACCTAGGATTTATTAAACTTTTCCATGCTCAGCGCCAGGGAAGGAGAGTCTAGCCTGTAGTATAAGATGTTCCCTAAACATTTTTATATCCCCACACTCAATCACTCTTGAATTCTGAAAGGAGGCACTGCATTGGTTAGAAGATCGACACCCAAAGACGAAGAGCTCACCCGCGAAGATTTCATCGAGCTAGCTCAAGCGAGATCGAATACATATAGGTTTCTCGCTGCACTATACTCATATGAAACCCTAAAGCCGATAGCCAAGAGCATCAAGAACAAGAGCATCTTGAGCGGCCTTTCAAGCGAAGGTGAGGGCTTCAAGCTAATAAAGAACTTCGTTGACGAGGCGCCGAAATACAAGAACCTTTTAGAAGAATTGCAGGTGGCGCATACTGCCTTATTTGTAATGGGCAAATACCGGGATAGCAGGCCCTACGAGTCCTTTTACTTGAATCCTGATAAGAAGATAGGAGCGAGGGTCACAATAGATGTTGGGAAGTTCTATGAACGGGTCGGGGTTGAGTTCACAGACGCTAAGGACGAACTAGCTGATTATATAGGCATTGAATTGGAATTCATGCACCACTTATGTAATAAAGAAGCGGAGGCATGGATCGCCTCTAACAAGGAGCATGCAGTAGGATGCCTCCAAATAGAGAAAACCTTCTTTGGAGAACACTTGGGGAAATGGGTGCCCCTTTATTGTGAAGATATGTTAAAGGAAGCAAGGATAGATCTTTTTAAGGGTGCAGCGATAATTACAAAGGACTTCATTCAGATTGAGAAAAAGGAGATAGGCGATTTACTGAATAAGGCAGAAGAAATTGAGATCTGAACTGGGGTCCAGAATGAGCGGTGGGAAATGGAGTAAGGAGGAAGTAATTGAACTCCCGGGGCAGGAAGAGGAGATAACGAAAAAACTAGTAAACGCCCTAGCAAATGATGACGACAACATCTTCGCCGCGGAAGTCGGCTTTGGGTCTCCACAGATAGATCTTGCCGCTGTGACAAAGTTAAGGGTTATTGAAGGGTATCTTGTCAATTTCCCCATAGTGGACGGAGAGATAAGCGCCCTCCCCTATTTCCAGGGGTTAGGTGAGGCACTCTTTCTATACGACCAATCTATAAATGAGCCTTATTTACTGATACCTGATTACGATATCGAGGAGGAAATAGCATTCACCTTTGAAGGTAATGTCATAAAGCGGATGAAAAAGAGGGTCATTGACATCGGGCTGGCGGTCTTCGATAATGAGTACAACATTAAGAAATTGAAAACACCTTTGCCCAGACCCAGAAAATACGTGAGACTGGAACTCGAGCTTATAGAGT
>CBDUVV010000058.1:0-7372 GCA_965370755.1 uncultured archaeon
TAAATCACTCGGATTCCATGGTGAAAATAAGAGCTGAGAGGGCGTTATTGAAGAGCCTTGGCGGAGGATGCCAAGTACCTATAGGTGCTATCACTTCCGTCGAAAGTAGACTTAGCTTAAAAGGCGTCATTATTTCGCCTTCTGGGGGAAAGCGAATCGACGCTGAATACGAGGGTGCTCCTCAAGATGCCGAGGAAATCGGTGAGGAAGTTGCGAGACGACTTCTTGAAGTTGGGGCTGACGAGATGCTAAAAGAGGTCTATGGAGAAGGTTGGAGTGATTGAAATAATCCCCATAAACTTTATATCCCAATCCACAGAAGCTAGAGTGATTTAATCATATGAGGAGTAGATATAATGGCACTTTGGCAAGGTAAAAGTCGCAGGAAGGCAACTGGTGGTAAATTCAGATCAAGTAGAAAGAAGAGAAAATTTGAGATGGGAAGGGACCCGATAGAGGCATCTGTAGGTACGCACAAGGTTAAACAAATCCGTGTCATGGGTGGTAATCAAAAAAAGAGGGTGTTGGTCGGCGGCATAGCAAATGTGCTTAATCCGAAGACGAAGAAATCAAAAAAGTCGGAGATTTTGGGCGTTGTCGAGAACACAGCAAACCAGCACTATGTTAGGCGGAATTTAATAACCAAAGGGGCAGTTATAGAAACCAAGCTTGGAAAGGCGAAAGTCACTTCGCGTCCAGGTCAAGATGGTGTCATAAACGCTGTATTAATCACATGAGCCCCCAACTATTGGGGGGGAGAACGGAGAAAAGATCTGATAATGCTACTTGAACTGGTACGATTGTCCATCGCGTTTGATAAGATTATTAAAGAGGGGCAGAAATGTCAAAAATACTAGTCCCCCTTCGATTTCCAATCACGGAAAGGGGGAAGAAGACCCTTGGGAAGGTATTAGCGGTCTCTGGTCCTGAGGACTCTCTCCTAATCATCTACCACGTGAATCTCTTATATGAAGAGGAGAGGGTATCTAAAAAACAGTTAAAGACGGCAGTGGAGAAAGTAATCCCTGAATTTAATGATAAGAAGATTACTTATTCAGTGGAGAACAGTTATCTTTTGGATGAGTCAATCCTAAAGAAAATATCCACAGGTCGGATTGATGCTGTGATAATGGGGAAGAGCATGCTTCCACGTTGGAGAAAGTTCATCAAGTTTTGGAGCGCACACAAAATATCAGAGGAAATAAAAAACGCTGCGGAATGCAAGGTCATCGTAGTTGAGTAAGATGGTTTTGAGCGGTTTAGTTGATAAGATCTCCTTGGTGGTAAAAGCAACCATTTTGAAATTGTACGAGGAAATATTAGAGGTTATTCCAAAAGCTATCGGCTCCTTGATGGTCATTGTCGTGGGATTTAGAATAGCGAAATGGGCTGTTCGTTATTCCGGCCCGGTTGTGGCAAGGACCATTAGACGTGAGGCCATGATAGATCTCACTTTAAAGAGCATCAGATACTTCATTTTGGCGACCGTTATAACAATAGCGCTTTCAACCCTGGGCTTAGACTTGACGCCCTTGTTCACAGCCGTGATAGCTTCCAGTGTCATAATCGGTATCATACTCGCGCCCGTTGTTTCGAGCTACCTCGGCGGAGTATTCATTCTACTTGATAGACCTTTTGAGATCGGTGATAGGATCGAGATAGCGGATTTAGAGATATCGGGCTTTGTCACGGAGATAGGGTTTAGGGTTACGCGGATTCTCACCACCGATGGAAATTTAGTGGTCATACCCAACACGGAGGTTGCCAGGAAGAATCTTATAAACTACTCAGCTGATGAGCTCCGTACTAGGCGTGAGTTACCTGTTACGATATCTTACGAGTCAGATATTGAGAAGGCCAAAAAAATCATGATCAAAGCGGCAAGGGAGGTCGATGGTGTAATCAAGAGGGGTACAATTACAATGATTGGTGGAGTGGAGAAGACCCTAAAACCTCAAGTTCTGAACCATGGCTTCGGCGACAATGGTGTAAATCTATTACTCCGAATCTGGTACAAGGACCCGTATTACCTGAAGAGAATGGATTCTGAGGTTTACGATGGGATATTCAAGGAATTCAAGGATCAAGGCATTGAGATTCCTTACCCCCACAGGGACCTTGTACTTAAGGATTATATATTCCAGAAAGCAGATAATATTCTTAAGGATGTGAAGTCGGGAGGAAAGAAGTAAATTGCCCTATGATTTATTGGTAGTCCAACTTTTGACACTAGGGATTCTCTTGTTCTTCTCTGCGTTCTTCTCGGGCTCCGAAACCGCTCTCGTGTCTCTGAATCGAATTCGGATAAAGCGACTTGCGGAGGAGGGGAATAAGAATGCGATGATCGTAGAGCAACTGATCCAACGTCCGAACCGACTCCTGGCAACTGTGCTTGTGGGTAACAACATCGCAAATATAGGGGCAGCCGCCATCGCAACTTCCATTGCTATTCAAATGTTTCAAAATTGGGGCGTGGGAATTGCTACCGGGGTGATGACCTTCTTAGTTCTAGTGTTTGGAGAGATGACGCCAAAGTCGCTGGCGGCAAGCAACGCCGAACGGATATCGTTGATGGTGGCCAGGCCCATAGGTTTTCTAGTAAAGGTCTTTTATCCCATAGTAAAAGTCTTGGTGGAGATCACTAGGCCCCTTACAAAACTGTTTGGTGGGGATATACGCCTTCACAAGCTCTTCACAGAGGAGGAGTTTAAGATCATGGTGGAGGTTGGGGAAGAGGAAGGCGTGATAGAAAAGGAAGAGAGGGAGATGATCCACGGAATCATCGAGTTCGGGGAAACGGAGGCCAAGGAGGTAATGGCTCCGCGCATCGATGTAGTTGAAATCGAATCTACGGCTACCGTAGACGAAGCAAACGATCTGGTCCTAAAATCTGGATACTCCAAAATACCTGTTTATGAGGACAGTATTGACAATATCATAGGCATCCTTCACGCAAGAGACCTCCTCAAAGCTGCCGAGGGGAAAAAGAATATAAAGAAGATAATGAGGTCGGTTTACTACGTACCCGAGACCAAGAAGCTGGACGAGTTGCTCAGGGAAATGCGGGAGAGAAAGACACAGATAGCGATAGTTGTGGATGAGTATGGTGGTACGGCTGGCTTGGTAACAGCGGAGGACTTAGTTGAGGAGATAGTCGGGGAGATAATGGATGAATTCGACGTAGAAGAGGAACCGATTCAAGCCATCGATGAAAAAACTGTCCTGGTGGATGCTAAGCTCAACATAGGGGATCTGAACGACTCTCTTGGGTTAAACTTGCCAGAAGAGGAGTTCGAGACAGTGGGTGGACTGATATTCAATACTCTGGGTAAGATACCGACCGTTGGGGAAACGGTTGAGATAAATAGTGTGAACTTGAAAGTAGAAAAGATGAGGGGGAAGAGGATTGCCAAAGTACGGTTGGTTAAAAGCGAGTCGGCTAGTGAAAAAAAGGTATAAGAGAGCGAATTAAGTCCTGGGAATACCGCCCTCGTTTATGATGAGTACATCCTTCACTGCCTTGACAGCCGTGAAAGGGATGAGAATTTCACCACGTTCGTTGAGCCTAAAATATTTTGCGTCGATATCTTTTCCCGGCTTGATGATGAGCATCATGACTTTACCTGCTATGGTCTCAATGGATAGATCAATGAGCTTTCCGATAACAGTGCCCCGATCGCTCACAACATTGCTTCCGATTAATCTCTTTCCAAGAATCTTTGCCACGGGCATCTCCTCTTTTTTATATAGGTGGAAACATTACTAGTACTTAAATCTTATTCCAAGGAGAATATAGCGATGTTACAGATCGAAGTGAACACGGAAAAATGTAATGGATCGGGCACATGCGAAAGAGTCTGCCCGAAGGGCCCGAGGATATGGCGGTTTGAGGGGGCTGGCAAGGATAAAAAAGCCATTGTTGCCGATTCATCCTTTTGTTTGCTCTGCGGGATGTGCTTTACTATGTGCCCCGTTGATGCGATAACAATCAAGGTCAGCAATAACGATCATGTAACAATTCTTGGAGCACAAGCCCAATAAATTCCGTTTTAAATGAATAGAGTAATATCGGATCCAGCAGCTATGTCCAAGAAGCCCGCAACGCCGAGTATCTTATCGACCTCCGGGATGAGGTCCTCCTTTTTCAGCTTCATCATGCCCATTGACGGAGAGCAGGCATAGAGGTGCACACCAGCTTTTTTTGCCATTTGCAAGAGCTCAGGAATGCTCTTTATCCCAGTGTCTTTTATTTGCTTCTTCATCATCCAGGTCGCCATGGGGGTCATTCCCGGTAGCGTTGAGACAATGTTTGGTATGGGCATGGGCATCTCGGGTTTCCCGACCGGGGATAACTTCAGGTTTTCAGCACCGTCTTTAAGAATCAAGTTCATGCCCCAGAAAGTGAAAAATATGTGTACTTCTGCCCCCATATCTGCCGCGCCAATAGCTAGCATTAGTGGTGGGTAGGCCATGTCCAGGGTTCCCTTGCTTGCTATTAAGCATACCTTCTTGAGTTCGTTCTCTTGTGTCATGATCTTATAAATTCTGATAAATCTACCGAGTATAAAGATTGCGCTCAATAGGTTCGTATGTTGAGAATCTTCAAGTTATACAGCGAGTACCGAGGTAATAGTCGGGAAATTATTGGGAGACTAGTCTTATGGATTAACGACTATTCCGACTGTAGTTGCGTCGCTGATAACCTCCCGTCTCAGGGCGAAAAGGAGTAAATTCGATTCAATAACTTCTTGGGGTGTTATCTCTAACTCCACCACTTTTGTTTCTCCAGATTCTAAAAATAATTCCTTTTCAGCTATGAGCCCTGTGCCCAGATGCCCTCTGTTCATTATTACCCCCAGGGTTGGACCCTGTTTGAAAAGTTGCGGCATGTTTGAGTCGAAGGCAAGTAAAGAAACATTGCCATCTTTTGGTCCTGTGTTTTCTATTTCAACGGAAATTATAGAGCTTCGATTGACCCGCAACTCTGGCACATTTACTGAGACTATGGTTGGCTTGATGCGGAGCCCTAGGACTTCCGTGTCCACGTTTTTCTGGGATAGAATACGCCCGTGCCAATGAAGATATATGTTGAATATTCTTGGACCTGGCTGGCCTACCAGCGTATGAAATTGGTGCACAAGCTTCTCACCCGGAGCTAACGTAATGGGGTGCCCGCTTAATGCCCCCGTGCTGCTCTCAAAAACTAGGTCCATCGTTCTATTTACTGCGTCTCCATTAACGATGGTTATCTCAAGGATAGCCTCCTCACCAGCATAGAGCATTGGAACGCTTACATCTTCAATTGAAATATGTGGCTCCTTTACGTCCAACACTAGGTTTCGGCTCTCGATGACTCCAGACTCATCTACTATTGCGGCCGTGATATCCTGTTTTCCTGGGGTGTAAACCGCCATTTCCAAGGTCATTGTTGATTCACCCAGCGGAAAGGACGCCTCCTCGTAGATACGTTCGCTTGCGGAGCCATAGAGTGTTACAAAGTGCTTCGGCTTGATGATGCCTGAGTTCTCCACTGTTATGATAACCGGGAATTTTATTCCCGCATCCGCACTGGAAGGGATGTCTACATCGACTATCCTGATGGGACTTTTAAGCTGCGCTAGCTCACTTGTGACATTTCCTTCGACGTAGCCTCCGACAACGATAAACAGTAGGATAAGGGGAACGTATTTTTTCCCAGGAATGCCATTGTTTCCCAAGCCCTCGATATTAGTAAAGCCCACGGCGCCGCTCAGGATGATCGCGGGGATCTCCAATACACCATGAGGTGCTATGGAAAGAAGGATTAAGGTTAGGGTTAGCTTTCCCGCAAGGGCGCCTGTGAAATAGCCCGCTGAGAAGCCATTAAGGAAAAGTATGAGGGTGGGGATCATATAGAGGAAGGCGACGCCCTCGGAATCACTTTTCTCAATTTTAAGTAACTTGGCTGCGATGATAGCCCCGAAGGCAGTGGTGAAGGCAGCCACTCCGTTGTTTAGAAGGATTTTGTATGTTTCTTTATTGAGATCTAAAAACGAGAACCTCCAGCTGAGAAAGGCTGGGGTGCTATAGCCTGTGACACCAAGGAGAGTTCCAACTATCCAGCCGAGGAAGAATAACGAGGCCGCGTATCTCAAGTTTTTCATGGGACCACTTCGCCCCATGAGTTTATCTAGTTAGCTCAGAAAATCTTAAATAACATACTCAGGAAGGATGTAAAACTGCCCTATACACCAAAGCGGGGTGGGGTAGCCAGGTCAATCCCGCCGGGCTCATAACCCGGAGATCGGTCGTTCAAATCGACCCCCCGCTATTAATTCTCGTGGTACGATTCTCATTTCAAATCGCTTTGGCGGTTCCTATTTCGGAGACGAAGATTTTAATATACAACTGATTATGTGGTGATGTGAGTGGGATGAAACCTCTATACGTCGTCGGAACATCTGGGAGTGGTAAGACTGCCACATGCCTGGGGTTGATCCAGAAATTCATGGAGAAAGACCTGAAAGTATCATATTTCAAACCCGTGGGGAACGTTGGTGATTCAAGGGGCAGGGAGGACGAAGATGCAAAGCTAATGAAGCATGTTTTGGATATGGATGCCCCCCTCGATAGGATAACCCCTTTCACCCTGACGTTTGACTACCTTGACAAATACCCCAAGGAGAACGCCGCTGATTACCAGGACACAGTGGTGGATTGTTATGAGGAAGTATCCGAAGGTAGCGATTTGGTGGTGATGGAGGGCACGACCAACACCCAGGCAATGATCAGCTTGGGGCTCGGGGCATCTGATATAGCCGCGAAGCTGAATGCGAAGATATTGGTTATTGGCATGGTGAAGAACGATTTCCGTTTGGATAACCTCTTGATGCAGAACGAGTATATGATAGATAAGGGAGCCGACATAGTTGGAACAGTATTCAATTTCGTGCCTCCTGATATAACTGATAAGACCATCAACACCTATGTTCCGATCCTCGAAGAAAGAGGCTCTCGCGTATTGGGGGTTGTTCCAGAATCTAAAGAGCTCACGTCGCCAACAGTTCAAGAGGTCTACGATATACTGGGTGGGGAGCTCTTGGTCGGCGAGGATAGAATGGGCCTATTGGTAAAGACCATCCTCGTTGGTGCCATGAACGTCGACAGCGCCTTGGATTATTTCAAAAAGTCCCCTGAAAAGGCGGTGATAACCGGCGGTGATAGAACGGACGTCGCCCTAGCAGCCCTCGACACGGACACATCTGCTCTCATCCTTACTGGCGATCTTCACCCTGACTACAGGGTACTTGAGAAGGCAAAGGAGAAAAGCATCCCGACCCTACTCGTGCCCCATGATACCTACTCAACCGTGGAGAAGCTTCACTATATGTCG
>CBDUVV010000059.1:0-7264 GCA_965370755.1 uncultured archaeon
ACAGTTGCCATTCTCACACTATCTAGGGAGCGACCAACCGCCATTTTGTAGCCCTTAACATCCAGCATACTCACCATTATCAAAATAGGGGTAGTGACTCCTAGACTTTCTAATAATTTTAAATAATTAGGTATAGCCCTCAAGATTGCTTGTTCAAAAGCTACACTTGGAATCGATAATTCGTCAGCTCTGGGTTTAAGTAAATAAGCTTCAACTGCTTCGATGATTCCATTTCTAAATATTTGAAGATAAGTACTGGCAGTTGTACTATCTCGGAATTGGTGGTAGGTTAGGAATCCATCAAAATTAAATCTATAATTCGTGCCAGCCGTGTTCATGGGCCAAGTATGCTCACTATATGGTTGATCTGTCAAAATGGATAAATCGAAATTTATCCCCGGTTCAAATGCCCCCAAAGGTAAGAGGTGAAGTACTATCCTCGGGCAGTCATCAAGTAAAATAGGCCCCTCATTTGAAGTTATTAGTGATAGCCTTTCTCTCCTAAAACTTTTAATCTTTTCAGAGAGACTTTCACTTTTGATAAATGCGGATCGTATTTCTGATACATCAAGCGGATATTTGCCTGAAGAATTCCTTGAATAAAATCTTGAATGTCCCCTGAAAGTCACCATATGCGGAAAACTCCAACTTTTCGGTATCCTAATGATAAGAACCTGTTTGCCGTCATCCAAAGGGATAAATTGAAACATTATCCCCTGAATCCGGGGTTCCGTTCCATCCCTAATTAGGTTCTCCATCCGCTGAATTACAATATCCCTATTATCAATGTCAAAACCTTTTATTTCAGATGGAGTCCCAGTTGCCCTTCTGCGAGAATCGCGATGTTCAACTAGGCCATAAATAATATCTCCACCCACACAATTTGCAAACGAAGAAATGTCAGATAGAAATTCTTTTTTCTCTTCATCCCTTGCACCCGGGAGAATTTCCTTATAGTCTAATTCTTTACCTTCACCTACAGAACCTTCAATCAAAGATCCAAGTACTGTTTCGTTTACATTTTCTAAATCTAAGTTATGTATAGACATTTTTCAGCATTTCCTTATTTCAAATCCTATTATCTTTATTTTCCAAAATGAAAGTATTTGAGGTGCATCACTTTAGGAAATCTGATCTTTCCAATCTCCATTGCAGCCAGCGTGTGTAAAATTGATTTCTTTCGGCTGCCAGCTAGTATATCCTAATTCTTCTTTGGACTCTTCCTCGGAATACTGATTTAATATTATCATTTTCCTTGTTTCACCCGCTTTCAATTCAATTTGTATATGGTTTCTTTTGTCACCTGAACCAATGATGTTCACGTTTTTATTATCTTCACAGACTTCAGTATAATGCGTAGTGCGGATAGTAGGTGTAAGACCCCGTATATCGAGATTCCCTCTATTGGATAAGACTAGTTCATAGAAATCGTATATTATTATTCTATTCTGGGGCATTAACCAGCCTCGTGCAAGATGCCGAGTTGAACAATCAACTCTTGGAATTTCCTCTAGAGACGAACCACGCCTATTCCACCATGGAGTTTTAGTGAAACCAGGGCTTTCACATGACATCTCAATCATTTCCCTATAATATAGATTAAAAGGAATTGTTTTCACAACGGCCGCCGTTGTTTCAATTCCAAGGGAAATGCTATTATATTCTCGCGAGCTAATGAAATTTTGATTAAAGGGAGGTTCTTCTGTAGGAACTGTTATATAGGGATTTTTTTCCCAAAAACCGGACCCCGGTGCGAAAATCTCAATATCTTCTGGCAAGTCCAAACTTAATTTATCATCGCATTCAACACTTACTACTTTCATAAGCCACTTCGACAATAGAAATGTGCAAAAACCATGGTTTTTAGGTAACATCGGTGGCTGGATTTGGTAGCTTATTTTTGAGATCTGATAATAGTCTGTATTAACTCTATTATCTTCGTCCACGACTACACTACTTTGGATATACAGAGGCTCTGTCGATAAAGTTGAAATCCTTGAAGATCCTATGGGTTGTACAGCCTCATTGAAAAAAATGGGTAAAAGAATGGAAGCTATAATAAAAAACAAAATGCCGGGTATATTCGGCGAGGTTTTTCGTAATAACTGTTGTGAAAGAGATAGAAGTCTCTTAAAAAATGAAAATAAATTTTTACTTATAGTTACTTCTTCCCCCATGCTTACTCACCGTTTATATGCCATCATTAATTGGTTTATAAACTTATTGGATTCCAATCCAGTATTGGGTTATTACTCCGAATCATAGTATTTGCTAAGTCCTTTGTATCCGGTTCTAGCATATTTTCCATCTAGTGTATCTTTATCTGTTTTATCAGGTATTCTTTGGTCAATGCCGAGGTTTCTAAGTTCACTTTTTATTCTCATTACATCCTCTTCGTCATCTCGATCATATACGTAGACGCATATGACTTTTTTCGAATATCTATTAGGCTGCAAAGCGGTTCTTACTTTGGAACTGCCTCCTAGTAACCCTTCTTCTGTTGCGCCTTTGATTTTAACCCAAACACGATCCCAATCTTTTTCTTCTGGAAATATGAGTAATTTCCCGCTTCTAGACGTTGCCTCCGGATATTCACCTTTTTTCCTAAGGGCATAAATCCAGGGAACTTGTGTTACCTCAGATGGATGGGCATCAGAATAAGATAGAGATGCTTCTATTTGCCTTTTTTTTATTGATTCATGATCCACAGTTTTTCTCATTTTACACACAGATCCTTTTTTATTCTATCCCGGCTTTTCGTTTCATCTCTCTGATGAAGTCTTCTACTTCGGCTTGCGGGATTTTTTTCTTTAGGATTTTGCTTAATAGTGGCGCGCTTGTACCACGTTTTTTCTGGATATAGACTAGTTTATATCCGAACTCTGCGAATGGACTTGAACCAATTTCATAGTCCCCTGATTGTAGGGCTTGTATCCAGAGTTTTTCTTCGTCAAACGAGATTTTCATAAGAACGGCATTAATCTATCATAGGCTATTAAATTATTCTTTCTTTTATCAGTCCTTCCATGATGTTTGGCCTAAGCCCCGGGATTTTCTATAAACCAATAAGTTGGTCTCACCATCATGTGTTACATAGGTCAAAGGGAAGGCCCTACAGCGTATGCCATCAAAATCACACCGAGAGCGAAGGGGAGATATAAATTGCGGTTCTGGAGTATTTATAATTAATAAAAATGATGTTATAAAGAGCCGAAATTACTAATTTCGCATCATCCGCCTCGGATCGATGGAGGTTACCACTTGGTTAAAGGCAATGGAGAAAAACCCAGGATAGGCGTATATGTCTGCGACTGCGGCGTGAACATCGCCGGCGTAGTGGACAATCCTTTGCTTACGAAGTACGCCGAAAAGTTGAAAGACGTCGTGGTGGCACGGCAGTACAAGTTCATGTGTGCAGACCCTGGGCAGAAGATGATCATCGACGACATCAAGGAGAACAAACTCAACCGCATTGTCGTGGCTGCTTGCTCACCAAACATGCATGAGGAAACCTTCCGGAAAGCCTGCGAGGAAGCTGGCTTAAATCCCTTCCTTTTTGAGATGGCTAATATAAGGGAGCATTGCTCGTGGGTCCACATGAAAGAGCCAGCCAAGGCCACTGAGAAATCCAAGGATATCCTCAGGATGGCGGTTGCAAGGGCAAGGCTCTTAGAACCTCAGAAGAAACCAAAGGTAAAGGTTACGGACAGAACCCTTGTAATAGGCGGTGGTATAGCTGGGATCCAAGCCTCTCTCGACTTGGCAGATCAGGGCTACAAGGTCACTCTTGTTGAAAAGAACCCCTCCCTTGGGGGTAAGATGGCGCAGCTGGACAAGACCTTCCCCACCATGGATTGCTCGTCCTGCATACTCACTCCAAAGATGGTGGACGTCTCCAGGCACGAGAACATTGAGCTATTGACTTATGCGGAGGTAAAAGAGGTCGACGGCTACATAGGTAACTTCCGCGTGAAGATAGAAAAGAAGCCCAAATATGTAACCAAAGACTGCACAGCCTGTGATCTGTGCACACAGAACTGTCCCATTGAGGTGCCCAGCGAGTTTAACGCGGGAATGGGGACTAGAAAGGCAATTTATGTACCTTTCCCACAGGCCGTCCCATTGATCTATGTTATAGACGACGAGAATTGCATTGGTTGCGGAATGTGCATGAACGTCTGCGAGCCCGATGCCATAGTCTACGACATGCCAGCCGAGACGATTGAGAGGGATTTCGGCACGATTATTGTCGCTGCGGGCTACGAAACCTTCGATGCCGGCAGGAAAATCGAATATGGCTATGGTAGATATCCAAATGTCATCACCGCCCTCCAGTTCGAAAGGCTCAGCAGTGCCTCGGGTCCTACCAGCGGCAAGATTCGACGCCCAAGCGACGGCGAGGAGCCAAAACGCATAGGCTTCATCCAATGCGTCGGCTCAAGAGATGAGACCGTAGGGAACAAGTACTGCTCAAGGGTGTGCTGCATGTATGCCATAAAGAATGCTAGGATATACAAGGAGAAGCATCCAGATGCGGAGCTCTTCATCTTCTACATAGACATAAGGGCCTTCGGCAAGGGATACGAGGAATTCTACAAGATGGCGAAGGAGGGGTATGGGGTCAAGTTCATCAGGGGTAGGCCGTCGGAGGTGATGGAGGGTGAGAACAATGACATCATGATCAGAGTTGAGGACACCCTCCTGGGCAAGCTCATGGAGGTCGAGCTGGACCTGCTTGTCCTGTCCGTTGGCATGGAGCCACCGAAATCCGCTGAGGTGCTCCAAAAAACCCTTAAGATATCGAGGAGTGCCGATGGTTTCTTCCTCGAGGCGCATCCAAAGCTCAGACCCGTTGACACCCTTAAAGACGGAGTCTATCTTGCTGGAGCCGTCCAAGGACCTAAAGATATCCCGGATGCTGTAGCTCAAGCCAGCGCTGCAGCTGCCAGGGCATCGATACCCATGGCGAAGGGTGAGGTGGAGATAGAGCCGATCCTCGCTATTGTGGATAGGGATACCTGTATTGGCTGCCGCATCTGCGAAAAGGTATGTGACTTCGGCGCGATTTCGATGGTCGACAAGCGCGCCCAGGTAAACGAGGATATATGTAAGGGATGCGGAGTGTGTCCTGCCGCATGCCCAACCGGAGCTGTCCAACTTAAGCATTTCAAAGACACGCAGATATTCGCTATGATCGAAGCAGCTTTTGAGGAGCCTAAAGAGCAGAAGAAAGTTAAAGTGAAGGCAAAGTGAGGTGGCAAGATGGCTGACGACTATGAACCGAAGATACTAGGATTCCTTTGCAATTGGTGCTCATATGGTGGCGCTGACCTCGCAGGCACAAGCAGGCTCCAGTACCCTCCTAATATGAGGGTGATAAGGGTCATGTGCACTGGAAGGATAGATCCCGCTTTCATAGTGAAGGCCTTCGCAGAAGGGGCGGACGGCGTCATGGTTTCAGGGTGTCACCCCGGGGACTGCCATTACGTGACAGGGAATTACAAGGCGGAGAAGAGAATTAATTTCCTTTCAAGCATCTTGGAGGACCTGGGCATAGAGAAGGATAGATTGTTTTTGACATGGATATCGGCGAGCGAGGGAGAGAAGTTCGCCAAGACAGTAACGGAATTCACGGAACGAATCAAGAAGCTGGGCCCGAGCCCGATAAAGATACCGGTTTAAGTGATTGCCGTCTCGCTCATGTTTTAAAGTTATATTGAACCAATGCAGTGGCTAATAAATAGTGCAAAATTGAGGCACCGTTGAAGATTCAGGCCTCGGGTTCCTCTTTCCGCTTCAGTGGTGATGTCATAAGCCATTCCACGGTCTTGGAGAATTTAGCCCTATCGATGGGTTTTGCAATGTGCCAGTCAGCTATGGCATAGTCGAAACTCTGGATCTTGTCCTCGTCTTCAGACTTAACAGTGAGCATTGCTACCATGATATCCTTTGTGTCAGGGTCCTCTTTGATCTTCTTGCAGGCTTCCCAGCCATCCATGCCGGGCATCATCACGTCGAGGAGTACCAAGTCGGGCCTCTCCGCTTTAATTTTATCTAGGGCCTCTTTGCCGCTTGATGCACCTACCACATCGTAACCTTCGTTCTTCAATATCTTCTGCACTAGGAAGACTATATCAGGTTCGTCATCCACAACCAATATCTTTTTCATCACATTATCCCCTTACACGTAGTCTAACCAGGAATCGTATTCTTGATCCCTTCCCTTCGTAATTTCGAAGAATTTTGTTTGTAACCTCTTAGTTATATCTCCGGGTTTTCCTATATAATATTTTTCTATTTCCCTTATGGGAGTCACCTCGGCGGCCGTGCCTGTGAAGAATGCTTCATCCGCAAGGAAAAGATCGCTTCTCGTAAGGTCCGTCTCTTTAACCTCGTATCCCTCGTTCTTAGCAATTGTAATTATCGAGTCCCTGGTGAGTCCTAGTAAAATGCTCGCGTGGGAGGGTGGAGTGTACAATATCCCATCCTTTACGATGAAGATGTTTTCTCCAGGTCCCTCTGATATGAACCCCCGATAGTCGAGGAGTATGGCCTCTTCATAGCCCGAATTCAGGGCCTCTAGCTTGGCAAGAATGGAGTTGGCATACTGTCCAGTCGCCTTAGCGTTTGGTGGAAGCGTGTTAGGAGTTATTCTCTGCAGTGAGGCGATCTTCGCCCTTATTCCATTCTTCAATCCTTCTTCCCCCAAGTATGTACCCCACGGCCAAATAGCTATAGAGACATCTACAGGGTTATTTAACGGGTTCAACCCCATTTCTCCGTAGCCCCTATATGCAATCGGTCTTATGTAGCATTCATTGAGCCCATTAACCCTTATGGTTTCCTTTGTAGCTTCGACGAGTTCATCCACAGAGTACGGTATCTCCATAAAATGCAATTTTCCCGACTCATGGAGGCGTTTAATGTGGTCCACCAATCTAAAGACGGCTGGGCCCTTGCTAGTGTTATAGCATCTTATACCCTCGAAGACCCCTGATCCGTAATGCATGGCATGGGTGAGAATGTGGATCTTGGCGTCCTTCCAGTCCACGAGGTTGCCGTTCATCCATATCTTTTCAGTCGCTTGAAGTGGCATGAGAATCAAAGTTCTATAAGCATCTGTTTAATAAAACTTTTGAGGGCGAATTCCGTAGAGGCCAAATTATAACAACATAGACGTGACTTTCCAAGCATAGTTCATGCAGGGCATAATCCTCCTTAAGCACGCATTTGTGCTACTTTTGGTCTTCGCAGGCGCAATATT
>CBDUVV010000060.1:0-7252 GCA_965370755.1 uncultured archaeon
GGCGCAGCCAGTACATACTTATACTTTATCTTCTTTCCTTTCTTTAGCTTCACACCAACGCCGTTGTAAAACAAGTCTTCGACTACTGTCTTTAGGAAGAACTCGACGACATTCTTGTTGAGATGATCTCTTATCGATCTGATGACCTCTGGAGTGTAGTCACTTCCTATATGCCTCTGGGGAATCTGTACGAATTCTATCCCCGCGGAAGCCGCTTTTCTGGACAGTTCCTCTTCTTCCTTAAGGGTGGCTTGGTATAGCTTGTCGGGTGTGCCGTGGTTGAGGTATATCTTATCTACATAGTTGACGAGGTCCCATGCCTCGCGTTCGCTCATGAACTCGGATAGGTTGCCCCCTATGTCCGGTCGTAGGTTCAGGGTTCCGTCGGATAGTCCCCCAGCCCCGCCCACTCCGCTCATTACGTGGCACGGTTTGCACTTCACGCACTTCCCCGTTTTTTCCATGGGGCATTTGCGCTTGTTCACGTCTAGTCCCATGTCTAATACGGCTATCTTGAGCTTGCTTTTTTCGCTTAGCTCATATGCTGCGAAAAGACCTGCTGGTCCAGCACCAACGATGGTAACGTCGTAGCTCATCCAAAACCCCATGTAACTATGCCATAGTATATTTTAATGTTTCCCATCCTCAAAATTAAAAAAGAAGACGAGTTAAGACGACCCGATTATTTCCTCTGTGAAGTCTTCGAGCGTAGGAAAGTCCTCCCCGAGCGTCCCTCGCTCCCGGAGCAACTCCCTAGCTATGAGCCAGTGGATAATAATCAGTGCCTTCTTGCCTTTATTGTTGGCTGGAATTATGAGGTCCACCCCGCTTGTGCCGTTGTCCGTGTCACAGAGCGCCACGACCGGTATGCCTATGGCGCTGGCCTCGGTTAGCACCTGCTCATCGCCTCTGGGATCGGTGACCATTACTACATCGGGCTCCGTGAAGGTCGCGAGGGCCGGGTTGGTCAACGTCCCTGGTATGAACCTTCCGGCTATGGCTTTCGCCCCGGTCAGTTTGGCAAAGTCCTCAATGGGCCTGTGCCCGTACTGCCTCCTGGATACCACCAAAATATTTTCCGGATTGAACTTATTAAGGAATTTCGCAGCGTACAGGAGTCGCTCGTCGGTCTTCTTGACATCAAGAACGTAAAGGCCATCCGCCCGGACCCTGTAGATGTACTGTTTCATGTCAGCGTTCTTCTGCGATGTGCCGATGTGTATTCCAGCGGCTAGGTAGTTGTCCAAAGTCGTTAACAGTTCTTCCATTCATTCACCTCATACTCTAATTCGGCAGTGTAGCCATGTTTGCTTTGTGACTGGCCAACTGCTCGGAAATCCTCATGAGTTCATTCAATTTAGCTATCCTCTCGCCGCCCACAATACCGGTTTTTATAATCGGGCATCCGAAGGCTACGGCAAGATGAGATATGGTCTCATCAGTGGTCTCGCCTGATCTGTGTGACATTACTGGAACCATGCGGTTGTTCTTAGCGAACTTAACGGCTTTAAAAGTATCC
Organism: uncultured archaeon; assembly: GCA_965370755.1. Lineage (GTDB taxonomy): Archaea > Hydrothermarchaeota > Hydrothermarchaeia > Hydrothermarchaeales > JAZGAD01 > CBDUVV01. Next base: position 1,520 of record CBDUVV010000060.1, read on the forward strand.
GTAAGAGTACCGCATTGATTTGGCTTTATCAACACAGAATTGGAGGATTTCTTCTCAACTCCTTTATTTATCCGTTCCACATCTGTCGTATACAAATCATCCCCGCATATCAAGCAACTCACCTTCTTGCTGAGCTCTGAGAAGCCCTCGAAGTCGTTCTCCTCCAAGGGGTCCTCCACGTAATAGAGAGAGTTTTCTTCGATCAAATCTGCCATGTGCTGGATCTGCTCCTCTCGAGTTCGATTCACACCCTCACGGCTGTAAACATATTCCCTTCGTTTATCATCCCAGAGTTCGCTAGACGCAACATCCATGCCAAGCTTCATCTCCACTCCGGTCTCCTCCTGAACTTTGGCACAAACCTCAGAAAGCACCTCAAGGCAACTCGGATCGTCCATCTCGGGAGCCCACGCGCCTTCATCGCCCTTGCCGAAATTCGTTATGCCCATCTTAGACAACTTTTCGCCGGCCATATTGTGGGCCAAGGCATTTGCTTTTAGGGCATCTACTATGGAAGCCGCTCCAACGGGCAGCACTAGGAATTCCTGGATGTCAGGTCCTTTCACAGCATGTCTACCCCCACCGATCACGTTTCCCAATGGGAACGGTATCTCGCTTGCGAAGTTCCCGCCCAGGTATTGGAAGAGGGGTATGTCGAAGGCATTGGCAGATGCCTTAGCGCTTGCGAGGGATATGGCGACCGCTGCATTCCCACCAATGTTGGAAAAATTCTCGGTCCCATCCACTTCCTTCAAGATGGCGTCGATGTTCTCCTGCTCCTCGGAATCCATGCCGATGAGTTCCGGAGAAACTGATTCCTCGATCGCCACGATGGATTTTTCTACATCGTTATCGGGAAAAGAAATCACTTCGTATTTACCCGTACTGGCGCCGCTGGGCGCAGCACACCTACCAAAGCCAAAGCTCGTTACAACGTCCACCTCAATGGTCCAGTTTCCCCTGCTGTCCACGATCTTCCTGGCCCTAACGTCCTCTATTATCGTGGGATTCATCCCTCCTACTCCTCCGCTTCTTTCTTGGGGGGCATGCTCCTTGTAATGGTTATGGGGAGGACATCTTCTTCGAGCTCTTTTAGGGCAACTAACATTGGGCTCTTGGTTTCATCTGAGATCTTTATGAGACTAGGCGCTCCCATGGAAAGCTGAAGCGACCTTGCTCCTATTATCCTCGCTTTTTCGAACTTCGTCATTTTCATGGCTTTAACCTCATTTATTTAATTTAACCTCACAGCAGGGGTGCGGCGAAAGATGGGGCCGCCGAGATTTGAACTCGGGTCGCCAGCACCCCAGGCTGGAAGGATCGACCATGCTACCCTACGGCCCCTTTTCGTATCTGATCACTTCATCTATCAGGTCACAATGGCTGAGTATCATTCTCCTGCAACAGTACCTCTCAAGTCCCAGAGAATCCAAGACCTTCTTGGGGTCCTCCTTCTTTGATCTATCCACGAACTTCTCGTATTTGTCCGCTATCACGTTTCCGCAACTGAAACATCTAATCGGGATTATCATTCGGTTTACCCCCTCGTTATAAATCTTATTCTATGACCTCGACTTCACCTGTAGGATTTCTGCTTCTTGGCCCTTGCACCGGGCCCTCCGTACTTCTTGGTCTCCTTACGCCTGTGGTCACCTTTTACTATGGTTCTGTCGTATTCCATGAACTCGTCCCTCAACTCCGAGGAACCGCTGAACTCGATGAGTCCTCTGCCCATGGCAGTTCGCACTGCATCGGCCTGCCCCAGGAACCCGCCGCCATGCACATCTACCTCGATGTCCACCTTTTCGACGAGCTTACCAGCAAGCTGTAGGGGCTCCATCATCTTCATCTTCGCCATCTCGGGCTCCCAAATGGCAAGGGGTTTTTTGTTTATCCTCACCTTTCCCTTACCGGTTCGTATAGTGGCCCTTGCAATGGCGGTCTTACGCTTACCAGAAGTCTGAATAATCTTCACCTAATATCAGCCCCTAAAAGCTGGCTCAACCTCTTTAATCTCATATACTTCGGAACCTTCAGTTTCGACACCTGTGGTATATCAATCTTCGCCCAGGAATCTGAATCTTTAAATTGATCTGGTACGCCTCTATAGACCTTCAGCCTTTTATATGCCTCCCTTCCTCTGGCCTTTCGATATGGAAGCATTCCTCGGACAGCCCTTCTTACTATGCCCTCGGGCATCCTTGGATAAAAGGGACCGTGTCTTGCCGGGTTTACGATGCTCTTTCGCTCGCGCCTATGCTTGAACTTAGCGAGGATATCCTCTTTGCTACCCGTTATCACAGTTTCTTCGGCGTTGACAATGGCCACCTTCTCGCCTCTTAGGAGGTCCTTTGCAATTGCGGAGGCCATTCGTCCCAAGATGACGTCGGTGGCGTCTATTACTTTCATTTCATCACTCCATAATCTTAATGCCTTTGGCCTTGGTTTTCGTATCCATCAGCTCGCTAAGTGATAGGCACTCGCCATCGGCTGACATTATCTTCGCCTTTGCTTGTGAAGAGAACTCGAAAGCGGCTACAGTGAGGGGATGGCGCAATGTGCCTGAGCCTAACACCTTACCTGGCACCGCGACTATGTCCTTTTTCTCGGTATGTCTCGCAATCCTCCCTACGTTTACGGAGGCCCTTCTGGACGCGGGTTTGTTGAGCCTCTTGGCGAGGTCCCTCCATATGGCCACTTTTTCCGTGTAGGATTTTTTATTTAATTCTTCTATCAATCCAATCAGGACTGAGTTTGAAGATTTACTTTTCTTCATGCCGTCACCTTCTAGAGTAAGTCCATTACGCACAAAATATTGAGTGAATGGTTATGTAGGATTGGTGATTGGTAATATAAATATTGCGATACCCAATGGATGGGCCATATCAAATACTGGTTCTGGAAAGATTGTCTTTCACAATTCAATATCATTGGCTAATGTTTAAACCTCCACTTAAGAATCCCAACAGCGGCTTTGGTACCTGCAATGTTGGACTTGGCGAAGGGAATTACATTTACTGTCCCACTCTAGTGTCCTGAATGTATTCATGGGGCCTGACGTGATCGGAAACAGTACGCTAGACTAATATCGCCGTCTTCCGCTTCGGCGGGGTTTACCCTCATTACCCCCCGCTGAAAACCTCTGCCTTCCGTTTTTCTTATACCTCCGCCCTCCGTTCTTCTTATTTTGCTGAACGTAGTCTTTGCTGCGGAGTCTTGGATTCAGAGGTGCGTACGTCTTTGGGTTGAACCCCTTGACCTCTGTAAATTCAATAGATCCCAAAGCTTTTTCAAGCTTCCTTAGGTCCCGGTGCCCTGAAGGGCTCAACAACGTGACGGCCCTGCCTTTCTTTCCCATCCGTGCGGTTCGCCCTATACGGTGAGTATAGTCCTCGGGGTCCATGGGTACATCATAGTTAATTACGTGGGAGACATCTGAGATATCGAGACCCCTAGAGGCAACATCTGTAGCGCAGAGGAGGCTGAATTCCTTTTGGTAGAAGCTCTCTATCACTTTCTCCCTTTTTGCCTGTTTCATGTCCCCGTGAATCGCCATGGCGCCTAACCCTGGATATTTCAGGTTCTCTGCAATGGTGTCGGTAAGTTTTCTGGTGTTGCAGAAAATCATTGCCGATTGAGGTGCCTCGGTGTCAAGAAGATGCCTAAGCATCTGAAACTTTTCATCTTCTCTCACCTGGATGAAGAACTCTTCTATGTTGGGTTTGTCCACCGCTTGTGAGATTTCCACATATTCTGGAGTATTCATGTATTTTCTGCTCAGCTGCAGTATAGCCTTTGGGATTGTGGCGCCGAAAACCATAGTTTGTCTGTACCTCGGAGTGGCGTTGATGATCTTTCTGATGTCGTCTATAAAACCCATATCAAGCATCCTGTCAGCCTCATCGAGGACAAGTAGTTCTACATGTCCCAATTTTATGCTTCTGCGCCTAAGGTGGTCTAGAAGTCTTCCGGGTGTTGCAACTATTACATCGGCCCTGCCAACCTTCTTTAACTGGACATTTATCGGCTGGCCACCGTAAACCGGCACTACCTTTAGTCTGTGATTCTGGGATATGTCCCGAATGTCCTTTGTTATTTGTAGGCAGAGTTCTCGTGTTGGAGCGATTACCAGTACTTTTATACCGTTCCCCGCATTTACCCGTTCGGCTATTGGTATGCTAAAGGCGACGGTCTTTCCAGAACCAGTGCATGAATGCCCCACAATATCCTTCCCGGAAAGGGCAAGAGGAAGAACCTCTTCTTGGATCGGTGTGGGGGTCGTGTAACCAAGAGCATCTATCGCATCAAGGGTTCTTTTGCTAAGATTAAATTCTTCAAACTTCATTCTATCTACTTCTCCTTTTAAGTAGTTAAAAATAAGAATTGACCACTTAGGTGGTTAGCTCCTTTCGTGAGAAAGACGGCGAACACGCGCTTTCTCAAAAAGGGCATTTCGCCTGCAGCCAATGGTACGAATTCCAACAAATCTTGAAATCTAACTCTTCTAATTTTATGCTCGGTCCCGAGCGACCATATAACATTCCTTAACGTATAACAAACATAATGAAATTAATCGTTCTCAACTTAATCGGATTTTTCAAAGAAGATGCGTACTTAACTCTGTAAACTCGTAGCATGTGGGGGGGGGAGGTTCGAGGTGTGGGATATAGTTAGTTAAAATGCGGGGGGCGGGATTCGAACCCACGATGGACCTACGTCCACCAGATCTTGAGTCTGGCGCCTTAGACCTCTCGGCAACCCCCGCTGATTTACCAAAGGATATCGCTTAAGGCTTATTTAGATTTCTCGATACCCTCTACTCTTACTTCGAACAAGAGGGTCTTGCCTGCAAGGGGGTGATTGTGGTCGAGGGTAACGGTTTCGTCATCGTAGTCCATCACCTTGGCTGGCCCAAAGGGTGTGTCTACAATGGAATCGATAACGGGTGTCAAAGTGGTTATAACATGCGTCGCGTTTACTGTCACAGCAGCTGGCCCGTATTTGGCATTTATCGTGCTCCCATCCTCGGGCTCGTTACGGATGGCAACATATTCATCGGTCACTTCGACCACTCTGGCCTGCCAATACTTGAGCTGAACGTACTCACCTACTTCAAGGGTCTTGTCGAATTCTCCAACAGGTACCTCGACTATTTTTGGTAGCACCGCCACCCGTGGTATAACCCGTATCAATTCACTTAGCCTATTTCCATAGGCATCCTCGGGTGGAATGAGTATCTCCTTTTCATCTCCTATGCGCGTTCCTATCAAGGCATCTTCTACCGTCGGCATAATGCCCGATCCCACCGTGATGTTTATTGGGCCATAAGACTCTGCTTCTTCAAATCCCTCCACTTTTGCTACTCCAGAATCCCTTGCTAAATCCTCATAGGAGGTGGCCACCAGTGCATCTGTATCATAAACGCGTTGTATGTAGTTTACCAGGACGACGTCACCTTCTTCTACTTCCGACGATTCAATGACTTCAGAGCCATCTTCAGGAGGCTTGGAAATGCATCCAGCGGTTAAAAACAGAAATAATGCTAGCAGAAGAAAAATGAAGGCCGTCCTCATTTCTTACCCTTCTTGCCCGCATCCTTGAGTTTCGGAAGCGTGATGCTTCGGTCGCAATGGGAGCATCTCAACCTGTATGGGCGCTTTTCCAAGAGGATGGAGCCATCCTGTTCAGCTTCGCAATACGGGCATTTCAAAAGGTATTGTGATTCCTCTTCAT
>CBDUVV010000061.1:0-7226 GCA_965370755.1 uncultured archaeon
TTTGGAAATCCTTATTTATTAAAAATACGGCCCCTCTTCCTCCATGTAATTATATTTATTCAGTGTGACTTCCCTATTATTTTTAATCGATTTTTGGGCTGCTTCTAGAATCTCTACAGTCTTTAGCCCATTTTCCCCACTGCTCCTCGGGGTCTTGTTCTTTTCTATGCATTCTAAAAAATCTCTACACTCAACGTTTAATGGTTCCTCGTTATTAAATCTAGGTACGATAACATCGTCTCTTTGGGTTTCGGATGCACTATAAACTTTTATTTTTTCTACCGGTTCAGCATCGTCGTATACTACAATTTTTTCAGTGCCAAAAACAAACATCGTTCTCGATCTATATGGGACAATCCAACTTGTATGTATAACGCAAGTGGTGCTATCAGGAAATCGTAGATTTATAAATGCTGCATCCTCTTTATTTAAGGTACTACCAGTCCCCATACGTGCAACTCGGTATCGGCTTGAGGACTCGAAGTTGGAAAAAGAGGTTTTAGGCGACCTCATGAAAAAAGCGCAAGAAGATTACTTCAAGAAAAACGCCATATCCAAAAGCACTTACGATATACGTATGAAGGCATACCACGATAAAAGCTTAGAAATCGATGAGTCTATTCCCGTGCTGAGAGCCAGGCTCGAGAGGCTCAAGAGATACGACCTCATACCTCGAATACTTTCTGTCGGGAGTAGACGGTGATACCGGTTCCACTCATGATTCCCAGGGGCACGATCTTTTTCGGAAACTATTTTACTCATTCATTGAACGCATTCACCTATTACACTAACACCTCTGTGTCAAGAAACCGTCGTCTACAACTATGATTTCAAAGCCCACGTTCAAGGCAATTGCGTTTATGAAATCCAAAATATTCTCTTGCTCATTGTATGCAGGCAGGATAATAGAACTCTCTGGCCTATGATTAGTTTAGTAAAGATCTAATAAAAATTATAATATGCTTCATCTTCATTTTGGATTCCCCACCTCCTCGAGGTCCAAAGGTAAATGAAATTTCCTTGATCTTAGTACTTGTAGGTATTAATTTTAGTAGATCAAATAGTACTTTATAACCTTCCAATTCGAATCGTCTTTTATCACTTCCAACAATCTCCTTAAACAACTCTGTCCGTATACCAAAATAACCGGAAAGAACATCTCTACATGAAATACCCCTCGTTGACAACCTCCATCTTCCTAGGGTCTTTCCCAGTTTTGTTATAAATCTTCTATGCCGGCTCTTACCACTTAAGTCCTTTTTTCTCCAGCATATGACAAGGTCCCCCTCCTTGCTCAGCGCTTCCAGTATATCCTTAATCAGCGCTGGTGGATGCTGTAAGTCACCGTCCATCACTAGTAAATAATCGGTGTTTACTCCGTCTGCTGCATCAAGGACGCTGGCTGTCAGCCCCTGCACTTCTTCTTTAGACCGATCTAAGAGCCTTATTTTTGAGTTATGCATATTATATTTTAACACAACCTCTTGGGTTCCATCGCTAGAACCGTCATCAGAAACTACAATACAAATATTCGGATATAACTGGAGCAAGAGATCTATCAACTTAGAGATGTTCTCTTTTTCATTTATCGTGGGGATAATGACTGTAAAATCTGAAAACTCCAAATTACCCATATTTCTTCCTACTGCTCCAGTTTTATATTAATCCTATTAGCAATGAATTAATATGTGTCCAAGAAATCTACATATCTCTGTAGTCCAATTATCTCAAGAAAGTTGATAAAAGTCCTTGAAGTTATTTTTAACGCGTTAAGAAGACTCTCTGAGTGAACAAACAATAATAGCGGATTACTGAAACGTAATTATTACATGCCGTTTGTTTGTCTTTTGACTATTAATGAAAAATAAGAAGAATAGATAAGATGTTACTTAATATCGAAAATACTAAAAGGCTCCAATAAACACCCCGCAACCCAAGGTGCACCATGAAAATAAAACCCCCAATAGTCGTACTTTTGGTATGTCTGTTTGCCGTCCAACCTACGCTGGCAGATGTAAGGGATACTGCTAGAGCGGAGGGACTCCTGTACGCCAAGCCTTTGGAAGTCATTATGGTAGATGGCCCCATGTTTGCAGATGGAAACGCCTTTTATGTGGTGGACTATGTAGCTCCAGACTCGAAGGTCGCCGCCTCCCTTGTTTATGACGCCTCTTCCTCCACTTTCATCTCAGATGTTGAGACTATGAGAAAGGTCCTGGCCACAAAGGACCTTAAAAGACTCACGGTAGCAGACCCCCTCTTTTACGGGGTTGGCGATCCCACGGAAATCATAAGAGCCTCTAAATACGAGACCCAGAGCGTCAGGAACTTCGCCTCCTTCTCCAGCATCACGCCTGATGAGTGGATACTTCTAGATATGTTTCTAAAAGATTACGAAGAAGTAATGGCCGATGTTGCAAACGTCAGTATCTTAACCCACAATATCCTTTACCCTGAACAAGCCCTCGACCTAGTATATCTCACGTCCCCTCCAGCCATAGATGTTAGAATCAAGGGAGGTTTTGAAGGAGGGCAGTTCTCCTATGCGGGCTTCGAAGTCCTACTGACCGCCTATGAAGACCTCTATCGTGACTACGGAAAACTATCTTCTGACCTTATAGCCTTTGCTGGAGGCCTTGAGGAGTACCCCCCAGGCACCGTGATTAGGGAAAAATGGGATTTTCAACTCACCAAGGAGGCCATCCTCGAGGAGGTCCGACTCATAGATGAAAATGGGGACTTGATAAAAAATGATATTGAACTGAGAAAAAGGATCATCAACTATCCTTACGAGGAGCAAATAAAGGAAGTGCAAAAAAGGCTCGGGATAAATCCACCGCCCCCATCAAGAGACATAATCTCCGTCATCATCAGGACATTAATGCGGATTAAAGCACTTGTTTTCGGGCTCTTCGGCATAGGGGCTTTGTTCCTATATTCAAAGAAAATGAACATCCCCTATCTCTTCGTTATCGCAGCCGTGGTTGTAAGTATCATATCTCCTTCGGTATCATACAGCACTACATCAGATGGAATTCCCACAATGAATGAACTAATATCCAAGAAGGTTGCATCAGATGAGACCATCTCTTACATCAACTTTGCTTCAAATCTAAGTAACAGCACTGTTGAGAAGCTCCTCTATGGATTCCCGCTCGTCCTTAAAGGAGAAAGCGTGGAGGTTAAGGGGCCGTATTCTCACTTTGGGAAACCCTATTATTTCTTTGACATAAAGCATGATGGTATTTCAACCGGCAACGGATTCCTTGTGGATGCGGAAAAAAACCGGCTTGTAGGTGACCAACGTCAGGCGTTTCAGCTTTTGAAGACACTAGTATTTGCCGATTTTTTAAAAAGAAAGCCCCTATATAAAAGCGTAGACGCTGAATTCATCCGAGAGCAGGCCACAGTAACCCTTCAATCCCCTCATGATTTGTTCCTAGCAAACCTCTCTATAAATGTAAAAGAAGGGAGTGTCCTTGAAGACGAGCTTATTGAGAATCCTGATTTCGAGATACTGCAGAACCTCACATGGCACTATATAGAGGCCTTTATCCTCATTCAAAACATCAAACAATTGGTCCCAGAGGACGAAGCGAGAGAACTAACTGGTGGATTCTCAGACAAACTATACTCCCTTGATGCTTACAGTAGAGCAACAAAGGGCTTATCCTCAGAAGAGTATCTAATAGGACGAATTGCTCAGTACAGAGGCAGAACGTTAAATAGACTCCCCCTTATGAGGCAGCTAGCCATGATGGGGCTTCGTCCATCTAAAGCCCAGATAGCCCATGATCTGACATCCGACTTGATATATGACAACATTTATCTCTGGCGGAGAGGAAAAATATCCAATCCGAACATATTTGCCCGGCTTGCATTTAGGGAAGGAACTTATACATTGCCCAAGAGCGCAGGCAACCTCACCATTAATTCCTCCAGCTGAAGATGATACAGATCAAAGACGTGACAAAGGTCTACAGAGCCTCAACCGCGGTAGACAGAATTAGCTTAGAAATAAAAGAGGGAGAGATCTTTGGACTCGTAGGTCCAAACGGTGCAGGAAAGACCACACTTATTTTGATGCTCTCTACCCTGCTCGAACCCACGTCTGGAACAGCGATCATCGGTGGCAAGGACGTCCTGAAAAAACCTCATCTCGTTAAAAAGGATATCGGCATCTTGTTTCAAGAAACAAGCCTTGATGGCAAGCTCACAGGCCGTGAGAATCTCGATATCCATGCTGTTCTACATGATGTACCGAAGAACATGCGGCTTGAAAGGGTCGACGAGATGCTGGATTTCGTTGGGCTAAAGGAGTGGGGCAGTGTACCGGTAAAGAGATATTCTGGAGGGATGAAGAGGCGCCTTGAGATAGCGAGGTCCCTGTTGCATAGGCCCAAGATTCTTCTCCTTGACGAGCCAACCCTCGGTCTAGATCCGACCGCAAGAGAAGTTATTTGGCAGTACATCAAAAAGCTTGAGAACATGACCATAATGGTTGCAACGAATTACATTGAAGAGGCGGAGAGGTTATGCGACAGGATTGCAATCATTGACTTGGGGAAGGTAGTTGCTCTTGGCTCTTCCGACGAGCTAAAAGCCTCTTTAAAAATGGACCTAGCCCGAATCAAGGCAAAATCCCTCAATAAAATTGAAATCGTTCTTAAGGGCCTTCCCTATGTCGACGATATTAAGATTGACGGCTCAGAGATTGTTTTTGTCGTTGAAGAAAACAGAAGAAGTGACCTCCTCAGTGTCATGACATCTTATGATCTTGACTCCTTTGAGATTCATAAGCCCACCCTTAGAGATGTCTTTATGCGAAAAACAGGGAGGTCAATTGACGTTCCAATGGCAAGGGACCTAAGGAAACGCGGCTTACGCAGGAGGCGAAGATGAGCTCTCTGGAAAAGATCTATGTCCTCTGGAAGAGGGACGTCCTTCATTTTTCGCGAGAAAGGGCACAAATCGTCAGTATGATTTTGCTCTCATTGGTCTGGCTAGTGATATTCGGTAAGGGGATTGGCGCCATGAAAATCGCCACCAAATACGATGTGTTCATCTTTCCCGGTATCATTGGGATGATACTCCTCGTTATATCACTGCGCTCGGGTGTTTCAATTATACGAGACAGAGAATTCGGATTCCTCCGGGTGATAATGGCCACCCCAATCTCAAAATCTTCAATAATATTGGCAAAGATATTAGGAGGTTCAACTGCCGCCATTTCCCAGGGCATTATCTTGATGTTTCTTTCTTTCGTCGTCGATGTTTCATGGGGAATCAAATCCCTCATTTACTCCATCGGGATAATGTTTCTCTTATCCTTCGGGCTTGTGGGCCTCGGAATCATCATAGCCTCCTTTCTCGATGGTTTTGAGAGCTTCAACATCGTCATGAGCCTCCTCTTCGTCCCCATGTTTCTGTCATCTAGCGCCCTATTTCCGGTAGAAGTCCTCCCAGCATGGATGAAAACCTTGATGTTCATCAACCCCTTTACATACGGCGTTGACGCCCTGCGAGAGGTGCTTCTTGACGTGGTAGAAATTGGGTTAATAAAAGACCTTGCAGTTCTATTATCCTTTGATGGCCTTGTCTTTATCGTTGCCAACCGCACATTTAGACCTAAGTTCGATCGTTAACGACTCCCTCACGAACCTCTTTTTGAAACGCATTATACCAAACGACCTTCTATCACCACTCTAAAGCCAACCTCTGTTGTGCCAGTAACTACAATCTCCCTGACATCCCCGTTTTTCAATCCATCTGGGGCGTCAAGTATCTTCACAACCGTGGCAGTCAGGCTCATATGGTCTTTTTGGAATATGGGATACCCCACCACTCCAGCGAGCTGCCTGAACTTCCTCCTAGGGCCCTTGCTAGCTTTATCTTTTTCATTTGACGATGGCTCGTATACTCCAATCGCAACCTTCCACTTTTGACCCTCGAATGATTCGAATAGCTCTTTTTGAGTCGATGCACATATGGCAAAAAGCTTCCTAGTTGTTTCATCCCTTATTAGCCCATAGTCTGATGGAGAATGCTCGAATGCCGACATTGGGAGGGACTCGAATCTGGCGAGATCAAAGTATGACACCTTCCCCTTCAAAGCCGTCATGAATTCTAATGTCTCACGCACCGTTTCCTCTGTCTGCCCCGGGAGCCCTGCTATCATATTCACCTTTGGTTTTATTCCTACTTCGTTTAGAACTGAAACCGCCCTCATGACCTCTTTAGGGGAATATCCTCGCCCAAGCTCTTCGCAATGTCTCTCGGAGCCAGACTCGCACCCTAATCCTACTATTGATGTTGGGAAGTATTTCTTTATGATCTGTGCAGAACGAGGCGTCACCATGGTGGCCTTGACATCCCTGATTGTGATCAAAACTTCGCCGGATTCGACTTCTGGAATTTCCCACATCATCTTACAAAGACTCTCCAGTTCCTCATAATTCGGCTCAGGGGCAGTGGGATCTGTTAAGGGCTGAGGTGCTACCAATTCCTCCCGTTTGTAGTCTAATGGATCGGGAACCAGGAAGGACAACCTTCGAGCTCCATTCGAGATTAGCCTCGTTATCTCATTAACGATAGCTTCTTGGCTCCTCGACCTCGGAGGACCATAAAGGCCTGCGACAGAACAGAACCCGCATCCTGCTGGTGTCGCCAATGGGCAATTCATGCGAACTGAGAGGTCGCTGCTTTTGCACGCATTACACCCAGCGGGGCACGTCTTTCCATGATAGTTCTTCGGCCTAGAAAAATTGCTGCACCCCCTTAAAGGTTCCACAACTACTCCTATGTGTTGGATAAAGGGGTAGTATTCTATGGCGCTGGTCGACGGGAAATATCCTTCGAGTTCTTCTTTCGATAAATATCCCTGTGGATTTCGGATTTCTATGCCGTTCTTCTCCGACTTATACGCAATCCCATCCATGTCAAAAAGGGTTGCTTCCTCTGGAATCACACCATCCTTTAGACCATTCTCCAGAAGTAACGAAAGCGTCTTTTCCCCCTCTCCCATCACAGCTATATCTGGATTTAGTGCATCGAATACTCTTTTGGGATCAAAAGTTACAGGACCCCCAACCACTAGGGGTCCATTTCTTATCTTCGACGCAACCCTCTTCATCATGGGAAGATCCGAGGACATTCCTGTTATGAGATAACAATCTCCTTCGTGCTTAGTTGGTGAGAAATCCTCTACCAAAGCCACTTCGTATTCT
>CBDUVV010000062.1:0-7184 GCA_965370755.1 uncultured archaeon
GTGAACTATTCCCACGGAGATGGCGAGGATCATGAGGAGCTCCAGGGCCTCGGCCATGTCGTGTCCTATGAAATGGGGTCCCAAATGAAGGGTGCCACCGAAGAACGCCCCGAATAAAAACCCGAAGAAAATTGACGCCAAGCCGCTGTATATGATGATGAGGTTAAGGTTTCTTTGAACCACGTTGCTCACCCGGGTCTTGAGAAACACCGCTAGACCTAGTCCCACGAGGACCAGACCGTATCCCACATCCGCGAACATTAAGCCAAAGAAAAGAGTAAAGGTAAAGGCTAGGATGGGTGTCGGGTCGATCTCCCTGTACCTCGGCACGCCGTACGCCCCAGACAAAAGCTCATAAGGCTTCAGAAATCCAGGGTTATCCAAGACCACGGGTACGTTTTCCCCTTTAGACGGCACTTCGAAGCTCAAGGCACACGCATCATCCGTAACCCTCCGCAGAGTCCTTCTCACCCTCAATACCTCTTCCATTGTAACCCAGCATCCCAAGACTAAAGTGTCCTTCGTGGCCCCGAATTTCTCAAGGGCACGCATCCTCTCCAGCGCGTTCTCCAGTTCTTCCTCTAAGGCCAGCAACTCGACCCTGTAAGTCCGTCTGAAATCCTCAAGGTCATCTGGCTTTAAGCCCTCAAACTCCTTTTCCAGCTCATCTAAGCGGGCGCGCGACTCCATCAAGAAATCGTAAGTCTTCTTAGGCAGGAGTTGCACTGGTCTCATTCTCGGGCCCAAAAGTTTTTCCTCTAGGGTTTCTCTCCTTGCCGGGGGCATCGCTACAAGAAGCCGCTTGACCCGCTCCAAGCGTCTTGCGACATCCCTCACCGAGGTTTTCGGCTTATCCAAGTAAGGAAATCTCTGCCTTACGTCGAATAACTCCACGAGCCCAAGGGCCTGCAACCCGCTCAAGACATCGTCCCTATCGTCCTTGTGGAACAGGCAGAAGAGCTTCACCATCTCAATGGACCTGAACATCACATCACCTTTGGCGGCAATCTGGCAAGGTTTTCACCTCTTTTGCTATGCAGTCCACCAAATCAACGACTTTGCCCGCCGCTTTGATTATCGCTCTGTCACTGGAACATACCAATTCGTGCCTTCCCACCTCGTAGTCTGCATTGGGAACCGCTAATGCTTCACCTTCAACTCCGAGCTCCGCCATCCTCTTCCTGAACCTCGCCGCCAGTTCCCCGCTACGGCTGACCTGAGAATCGAGGATTATAACAAGTTTTCCCACCTTGTGTTCGGCCAACAGTTGGAGCATCTCGTCCATGGCAAGGTCCGTGTGCTCAGAAAACGCGTACTTTCCGAATACTCCCCTCGCATCCCTCACGAATCCATCGTCGCAGAGGAAAACTTCACCGCCCCTCAGACATTCCTCGATGCTAATGAGGACGTTGTATCCGTCCACTGCGACCTCCATTCCACTGATCTCATCAATGCCCACGAGCTTCCCCTCGTTCGCCCTCGCCTCATCCTCGGAGAAGACCGCTCTCACCAGGAAATTCCGCTTCTCTGCCGGAAGGTTATACCTGTTGGCGACCACGCCCAAGGCGGCTTTACGCCTATAACCCCGGTTCAAGAGGTACCTGAGGTCGCAAATGGCATCCCGCAACCCATCGATATCCACTCCATTACCCCCAATTTATTGTTACAATGTATATTCACTCGTTAGATTATAATATGGTTCCCATGAAAGTCGGAGCCGAGTGCGTCCCTTGTTTGTTCGAGAGGGCAAAGTTCGAGTGCGACCTGGTATTTGAAGATGAGGAAACCAAGATTCGCATGCTACAAGAGATAATGGAGAAAATCTCAACGAAACTGGCGCCTGACGTGGTGCCCGCAGTCCTCGGTACTCTGAGGGAGAGGCTGATTAGGAAAAAGAGCGGCACCCACGACCCCTATTTGGATTTGAAAAAGGCGAGCGACGAGGTTGCTCAATCCCTGCTGCCCATGGCAGCTGATTATTACAAGAAAAGCGACGGCAATATCGAGGCGTTGATAAGGATAGCTGCGGTTGCGAACACCATGGAATACGGCGTCAAGGGGCACGACTTCCACCACAGCAATTTCGCCTCGACCTTCCAATCCGTCCTGGACAATGACTTCATTTATGATCCCAAGGTAACCGGGGCTGTTGAGTCCTTCGATAAAATCCTTTACCTCACGGACAACACCGGGGAGGTTGTCTTCGACGACTATGTGGCCAAGAAGCTTAGGGACCTCGGGAAGGAAGTAGTAATATCCCCCAAGAGCGAGCCCATCATAAACGATGCCACTCTTAAGGATATACAAAGAGCCGGGCTATTCGAAGGATTTCAAATCGTTCCCTCAGGCTCCTACGTTGGTGTTGATCTCGATGAGGCCCCGGAAAACTTCAAAGAGCTGCTTTGGGATGAGGACTATCTCGTGATCGCCAAGGGCATGGGTTACTACGAGACACTTTCTGAGTTCCAGGACAAACTACAAGGTAGACTGATATACGTGCTTCGGGCCAAATGCGAACCTGTCGCAAAGAGTATTGGCGTGAAAAAGGGTGTTACCGTCGCCCGTATGGTCGCTTAACAGTGATTACTCGATGTATATGGCGGGCTTCAACGGGGAGGCTTGATTCATCTTCTTCAAGGGGTCGTATACACCTGCCTCTGCGCGGTGGACCTCCACCTTTGCATCGAACTCCGCCTCTAGGAAGACGGCCGCTTCGTTCAACGCCGAGAACTCGTCTATCTCCACCTCGAACTGTAGCCTCGATGGGTCCCTCACAAGGTCTGAAACATATTTGGCGACCTCCTTCCCCATTTTTTTGAGTTCCTCGTGCTTCATGGCCTCCTCCATCATCGCCTTCATGTCGGGCTTTTTAACCTTCGTTGCGGCCTCGTACGCCCTCCACTTCCATGGCGGCGGAGTGTATATGAAGATCTTTTCAGGTTTCTTTCCGGTCACACTCAAGATGTTGTCTATGTCTTGAGCTGTGGTCTTCACAAGTTCCTCGGAGAGCTCAGCTTCCCTATCTATTAGGGTCTCATCCGCTTGTGGCCAAGGCGCAAGGGAAACGAATCCCTCCTCTCCGGATTTGTGCCAGACCTCCTCGCAGGTATATGGTATGAAGGGCGCCAGTATCCTGACCCACTTATCGAGGACCCCCCTCAAGAGCTCGCCTTTACCCTTGGACCTCTTCATATACCACTGCAGATCCTTGATGAACAGATAAAAAGATCTCTGAAGGGCCTTCCGGGTCTGGAATTTCTCCAATGCTTCTGCGGCCTCTTTGGCCATGGTGTTGAACCTGGAGAGCATCCACCGGTCGAGGTTATCCGTTTCAGCGCCGGAATCCTCCATCGTCAGGATCTCCCCCGCCATATCCATGAATCTCTCTATCTGCCGTCTAGTGGACTTCACCTGGTTCTCCCGCCAGTCGAAGTCCTGCCACGGCTCGGCGGAACCCATGAGAAACAGCCGAACTACATCAGCACCGTAGTTATCCACCGCATCTCCTAAGAGGAACACGTTCCCCTTCGAGGAGGACATCTTGTTCCCCTCCAAAAGCCCCATGCCAAATACCACTATGCCGAGGGGCCACTTCTCCCTCGGGAACACCGCGGTGTGATGGAATACATGAAATGTGAGATGGTTTCCAATCAGATCTTTAGCAGAGAGCCGCCACTCCGAAGGATACCAATACTCGAATTCCTCCCGCATCGCTTTTAGAACTCCTACATCGATTCCTTTATCCTTGGAAATATCCTCGGGACTACCTTGGCCGAGGTAGATGTAATCGAACACCTCCATTCCGAGTTTATCGGCCTCTATATCTCGAAGATACTTCGAGATTGTGTAATAGCTCATGTAAATGGTGGAGTCGCTCAAGGGCTCGATGAGCCATTGATCATCCCAAGGCAGTTTCGTGCCCAGGCCCCTCCTCCTCGTGCACGCCCAATCCCGGAGCCAGTCGACCACATGGTCGAAGCTCGCCTTGGTTTCGCTTGGTATGATAGTCATCTCGTCCAGACACAGGTGGGCCTTCTGCTTCCAATCCTCGTCGGAGTAGCGGAGGAACCACTGGTCCTCTAGGATTTTTATGACGCACTCAGTGCCGCAGCGACAAACCACAGGAGAGATGGAGAAATCATGCATCCGGTCGCCGCTCCCCTCGTCGATCATCCTGCTCCGCACCTCCTCCCTCGTGAGATTGACACTCATACCCGCGAACTCGGGTATGTCCGCCTTCATCTTGCCCTTGGCGTGCTCCTCCTTGTAGATCTTCTCTGTTGCTTCTTCCAGCTTTTCGTCGTTCTGGTCCGTTATCCCCATCTTTTCGCATATCTCCCTCGCCGGGGCGGATTCGTAGCCCTTAATGTCTATGATGGTTATGGGCTCGATGGCTAATGCCGCATCATAGCCTGCCTTCTGTAGATCCACGAGGGCTATATAGTCGAAGGGAGCGTGAGCAGGTACTGAGAATACGACCCCTGTGCCGTAGTTTGGATCGAGGAAAGTAGCCGGAAGGACTGGCACTTCTTTCTCCGTGAAGGGCGTTACGACGTTCTTATCTATGAACTCGCTACCTTTAATTTCGCCCACGATCTCAACCTCTTTAGCCTGATGCTTCAGCTTCTCACTCGCCTCCCTGCTAATCACCCAGATCTCGCCGTCGACCTTTGCCTTCACATACGTCATATCCGGGTCGAGCCAGATATTCGTGGTTCCAAAGACGGTCTCCGGGCGTAGGGTTGCAGCGGGCAAAAATAAGTCGTTGTATTTGAACTTTAGGAGGGTGAAATCGTTGATTTCTGCTTCCTCTCCAGACAATAGATCGTGATCCCCCACGGGGTTTCTGTCGTTGGGACAGTATTTCACGGGATGTTTGCCCTTGGTGACGAGCTTCTTTTCGTTTAGCTTTTCGTACTGCCAGGTGATGAACTTGTTATACTGCTTGTCCTTGGTCATGAACTGCCTGCCCCAGTCTATGGAGTAGCCCATGCGCTGCATTATCTCCCGATACTCGCTGCTGAAGTAGTCAACAATGGGCTCGGGCTTCGTGAAATCCTTAAGGGTATCCTTCGGCACTTTGTATAGATCGCCGTAGAGCCAAAGTGCATCCTTATCACCCTTCCCTATCCTCTCAGCTACACCTAGTACTGGCGTTCCGGTGACGTGCCAAGCCATGGGAAACAAGACGTTGTAGCCCTGCATCCTCTTGAAACGGGCCATAACGTCTGGGACGGTATAAGTCCTCCCATGTCCCACGTGCATGGAACCCGAAGGATATGGATACGCAACCGTAAGGTAGAATTTATCCCTCTCATCTGGTACTGCTTCGAAGACGCCTGCTTCCTCCCAGCTCTTGCGCCACTTGGCCTCCATATCCATGAAATCCATACAAATCCAAGTTGCCCAACGTGCAATTTAAAAGTAGCGATAATAGATGCCAAACTATCCAGGAGCACCGCTAAGCCTCTCCTTCACCCAGGTCATCGCTTCCTCAAGCTTCCCCTTATCGACACCGGCTCCCCTGGCAAAATCAGGCCTACCACCGCCTTTTCCGCCCAGAACCTCAGATGCCCCTTTTACCAATTCGCTTACGTCTACGTCCACTTCTTCCCCTCTTAGGCCAACTACTGAGATCTTGTCATCGACGCCAAAGAGCACGATCAATCTGTTTTTAGCCAGCATGCCGCCCGCTATCTTCACGATTTCCTCGATGCCGCCTGCAACCTCGGCAACCAGGACCTCGACTCCTCTTATGTCCTCGAATTCGGCCAGCGTCTCGGCCTTGGTCTTGGCCGTCTTCCTCCTGAGCCGATCAAGGTCCTTCTTTTGTGCCTTCCAAAAGCTCATAAGGAATTCGCTGAACACGGAGATGTCATTGATATCATCTGGAACCTTGCCTCCCTGGTACGGCGCGTTACCAAGCTTGGTTCTTAACTTATCTATCGCCACAGAATCCGCTGCTATTTCTTTTGAGAACTTCTCGAAGGTCCTCTCAAGTTGATCTACTGGAACGGATAACTTCTCCGCGGACTCGCGAAGCCCTTTTTCATCAATCTTCCACTCGTCCATCTCCACCACCGGGCCCTCGTCTCCGGTGATACTCCCAAGGATGTCGGTGGCCAATTCCCGTATGGCTTCCTCCATCTCCTGGCTAGCCTCGACGAATCGTTGAGCAGCCTCACCAGCGTAGTACTCCAGCCTCACTATGCCGTCCTGAATCTTTGTGGAACCCCTAAGCTTGATTAGCTCGGCCTCGCTTGTGCGATTAAGATGCGTCCCACCGCAGGCCTCGACATCCAATTTGTCAATCCCCACCACCCTTATCTCCTTGCCCGGCACCGCTCCACCTTGGTAGAGCCTGAAACCGAACAGTTCCTCTGCCTCATCCCTCTTCATAAGTAAGCTGTCGACCACAAGGTCCTCTTCGACCACTTCGTTGGCTCGTTTCTCCAATTCCCTCAACTGGTCCTTTGAGAGGGACGCGTAGTGAGTTATATCCAGCCTGGCCTTATCGGGCGTCTTCTCCGCTCCCGCTTGCCATATGTGGTTGCCGAGCAGTTCCCTTGCGACGCCGTTCACAATGTGGGTGACCGTATGGTGCTGGGCGAGCTGCTTTCGCCTCTCCCAATCTATGGTGCAGCGAACCTCATCCCCCTCGTCGAAACCTGGGGATTTAACCCTGTGGATGATCACATTGCCCTGCTTGAAGACATCGACAACCCTGCTCTTTTCCATGTATCCAATGTCATATAGCTGGCCCCCGCTCGTTGGATAGAAGGCCGTCCTATCGAGGACAATCAATTCGCCGTCGATTATCCGAAGTACCTTGCCGGTGAAATTCACAAGACTGTAGTCCTCGTAGTAGAGAATCTTAGTCTTGGGTAGACCGGATATGTCGAACTCTGTCTTCTTCTTAGTCTGGGCCTCGTGCTCAACCTTCTCATGCCTCTCGGAGACCCTGATGTAGAAGTCCTTCGGAACGTCGGCTTCAACCCCCTCCTCGAGGAGCATTTCGGGGCTTATACCCTGGGAATCATAGAGTTCTATAAGCTTGTCTACCCCAACTTGTTTTCCTTTGAGCCTGGAGACTATGCGCCTGGACTTTCTCCTTGTTTCTCCATACTTTTTCCGCTCCACCTCAAGGATGTCACTTACCTCCCTCAAGTTCTCCATGAGCTCTG
>CBDUVV010000063.1:0-7132 GCA_965370755.1 uncultured archaeon
TGTTCCGGGACTTTAAATTCAAGTCTTCTCAGCAGCATCCAACCTATTACCGAATTCCATACGGACCCAATGAACTACATCCTTGAAACCATGTCCCGGCTCAGAAACAAATGCATTGTCCAGGTGTTTTTCAAGCCCATGGAGCCCACCAAGCACATCCTGGAGAACGTGAAAAACCCTTTCGGGCATCCCAGATTCGAGACTTTTGTCAGGTATTCATGCATATCCAGGAGCCCGCAACAGGCCTACTATTCAGCCAAGATCCTGGGAGACTCGTTCAAGATACTGGAGAAACGGAAGCTCAAGAGGCACATCTACAAGAGGACAGTACCCCACTTCAGGGACTCGTTTAGATCCCTGAAGCACATTTACTCAAGGAAGTATCCGAGGTTCTGGAAAAACAAGTTTCTTTTAACGCCCGAGGAACTCGCTTCCCTCGTACATCTTCCTGTAGGATATAAAGGGCGTGGCATGAGGTTTGCTGAAACTTCTCTTCTACCCCCGCCGCATGAAGAGGTCCGGAAGAGAAAAGCCTGTTCCTGATTGAATGTGAGGGCCTCTGTGACGAGTCCAGCAGGCCGCAGGGCCTTTTTGACGAGCTCCACGCCAGCATTGAGTCTTCTGGGGTCTAGATCATATACTGTGACGAGTACGGTTGCTAGGAAGAGGTTTTTACCGCCGAGAGAGGCGTAGTAGGTCTCCTTCAGTCTAGCCTCCTGGTAAACGGACGTGAGGGAGACGTTTCCCCTTTGCTTCATCTCGTCTATCTGGTCGGTTATGGTTTTGTAGTAATGGCCCAGGATTTTTCTTATCCTCTTGCCCTGGTCGGGGTAGAAATGGAAGGATACGTCGATGTTCTGGTTCAGCCTCAAGAGTTCTCTCACTATGAGAGCAGGCTCTCTCTCCGGCAGGAATTTCAGGAGAAGATTCTTGATGTAAACACCGTTGCAATAAACGCTGTCCCTGGTGACGTGGAAATCTTCAACTGTCCTGAGGGCCGGGTGAATGTCGGATTCAGGAATCTGGAAGAACTCTCTCATCCAGGTTAGGGATTCCTCTGCTTTCAGGGAAAGGTCCTGGTAGCGTTCCGAGGCAAGGAGATCTGAAATCCTTCGGTTCTCCATTGCTTTATGTTTCAGGGTCCTTACTTTTTCGTGGAGCTTCTGGGATATCTTGTCGAGAAGGACTGGTTCCTGGTCTTTTTTTCCCACGGAGTCCCTGTTCTGGTAGAAGTTTTCGTCAAACACGAAGTCAATGAGTTCCGTACCTTTCAGGCGCTTGTAGCCTGCCACAAATTCAGCTCTGGACAGGAAGCCCATGCATGAGGAGACATGTTCTTCCAGCTGTTTCTTCAGCCTTTTTACGTCGTTATTTTCGAGGTAGAACCACTTTGCCGGATCAGCCGCAAGTACGATGTAGATTTTAAGGGACATCACACCGTGCCTTTCGAACTCCTCTAGGTACTTCTGAGCAATAATAGTCTCATCCGTGCCAAAGGCTTTCAAGACGAGGTATAAGGAAGGGACTTTCCTTATCCTGGCCACGAGCTGGAAGTACTGACCAAAGGTCTCCAGCAGCCGGGAGTATCCGCCAATCAACTGCTCTACCCTATCGGAAGATTCGCTGGAGAGCTCAATACTTGGAGAGACTTCTATTACTGCCCTGAACCCGCCGTTCTGAAGGACAAAATAGTCCTCTCCTATGTCCTTAAATGTGTTGAGCTTTTTTATCCCCCTGGAGAAAAGCCAGAACCAGACGGAGCTCAAGAGATATACAGTGTAAGCTTCGACTTCATCAGAGTCGTATTTTCTCAGAAAAATGTAAAAAGTGCCGATGATTACGATCCCAATAAAAATCGTCTCAAATCCATTAATTCCCTTTTTTAGAGTGCCGCTCAGGATGATGTAAGAAATAATAAAGAATATGGTGGACTTTACGAGGCCCAGGCCCAGGAAAACCTCCTGCTTGGGCTTCTGGCTATCCAGGTCGACCTCAAGGCTTATTCTCGGGTTCATCAAACTATCCTCACAGATTAAATAGGGCGTAGAGCAGTACCACACCGAACTTCAGAAGGAACACAACGACAATTAAGGCCCCAATAAACCTGGGAAGCTGGGTGGGAAGGGTCTCGGGCGACAAGATCTTGATTATCAACGCCATGACGAAGACAGCTGCAAGTACAGCGAGTGCAAGATCTGTAAGACCCTCTATCAGCTTGAAAATCTTGTCAATCATGCTATCGATAGTAGCTTCGAAGCTGTCGCTGGGCTGGGTGTAGACGCTGGGTACTACCAAAAGAATTATGGCCCATATTAGAAATGCCTGCTTTCTCACTCGGAATCACCCCCTTTAAAATTTTATATCCGATTGCATATCTGATGACGGGGACTGCGAAAGTTGTGAAATAGAAGAATACCGGGATGTGGACGGCCAGTATCAGGAAGATCATGGCCAGGAACTTTTTTGTCAGAAAGAGGGCGTACCCGTTAAGGGCCAAGCTGTCCCAGAAGTCGGCAGATGACCAAATACTTGTGGCTATGAAAATCATCAAGGCGGAAAATGCTGGCATAAATGCATTCAGGATGACAAAGTTAATCCCCGATTGGCCGATGGCCCTTGTGATATCAAAGGGCAGGGCCCTGAGGGTTATGAATATTGGCAATAAAAAGGCGTTCACGAGTTCCAGGAGGTATGTGAACAGCAGGAACAGGGTGAAGAGGAAGATTAAGGCCACCCCCAGAAGTCCAAGAAGATCCAGAGAGATTAATGAGAGGGAGAGGTTTCTGAAAATTAGATAGTCTACATTAACCATGAAGAGCTGAGTAATCATTTGGGCGATGTATAGAACTAATTGATATATCTCGACTGAAAGGCTCAGAGCAAAAGCTCCAAGGAACAGCGGCAGTACTTCCCTCTTTATGGTGGACTCAATAGGACTTGGCTCTTCCGAGGTGAGGATTTCCCATAAGGCCTTGACCGAAGCAGCGATCACTCCGAAGGCCAGTAACAATATGAGGAGTTCTGATAACTTTTCTATCGTGAGCCTAAAGGGTTCCAAATTGGGCTGTCTTGTTAGAAAGAATCCAGTCGTCGATACTATATCGTTGTCAGTGTCGGGATCATCGAGGCCCAGGGGTTTTAGGAGAAGGTTGTTGAAGAAGTATTTCCAGAGCAGGTCGGGCAATCCAAAGAACAAATTGTTTAAGATGTCGTTAAGGCCGTTGACGATTCCGTCGATAATTCCTTGAAAGTCGATTTTTATATTAACAATGGGTCTTCTCTCACTACTATCGGAGTCTCCAGGCTCTGCTGAGGCTACTATCGGTTGGAGTAATACAAGTGCGACTAAAAGTAACGGGGAAATGAATCTGCCTATCCTCAATTATCTTCCTCCTTTAATTTCATAAAATCATGTCGTAAAAGATGACCTTTTTGAAATTCGAAAATCCTGGGATTCAAGAGCAGTCGCCAGCTCATCCGCAGAAATGCCGTATTTTTTGAGCAGATCGTACCTGTCGCAGGTATTGTGATCGACATAGAGAATTTTCAGGGCATCTGAGAGTCTCAGCCGCATTTCTCAAGCCTCCCAGCAACCTCTTCAAGCCTGAGGTTTCTCTTCTCCAGACATAGAAGAAGTGCCTTGGAACTTTCAGGCAGACGGTCAAAAATCTCCTTTCTCACACCTGCAATTGTTTGCATGGCGTGAGCTTATGGAAGATCCTATAAAGCGGTGCGACCACCAAACGTGATGCATTGTAGCGAATTCGTTATGCCCTATATACAGAACGTGACGTTTGGTGTGCAAGCTGTGGGGCAAATAAAAGTTCTAAGCATTGCTTAGAATGCCCGCAATCAGCTCGCCGAATTCTTCGCTTGAAAGCAGCTTTTGTTTCACGATTTCCACCTTTGCATTCACGCTGTCTACCTCACTAAGCATTTTCCGGTCGAGAATACAGGAGCAGTTGAGGCAGAACTTCGCTGTTTTTGGATTGCGCTTACCGCACTTTGGGCATGTGGACATCAGCTCTTCTCCCTTCTCATTCTTTTTAATACCGTAATGGGCAAGCAGCTTGTCCTCCACATCAGCCCCAGAAAGGTGGACGTAAATCGCTGGCATCCTGCTACCCGCATCCCATCCAAAGTGAACTTTCATTTCCTGCTCGGTCATAAACTTCGCTGCTCTTGTAGCGGCCGTATGCCTGAACAAATGCAGATGCACTCTTTTCTCTATGCCTGCTCTCTTTAGTGCTTTCTTCAGAGCTGATACAACGCTCGAATACATCAGCTGTCTTTTTCCGGCATTCTTGTCAACTCTGACAAAGAGCTTCGATTCCCTTTCCCGGTTTGGATGAACCTCCAGCCAGTTTCTCAGGTACTGAATGCTTGAAATCAGCCTGACTCTTCTTGCTCCGGTTTTGCCGCTTGGAACTAGCAGGTAAGCTCCATATTCGTCAAAAACAACGTCCTTTATTCTCAGAGCAAGAGCTTCCCCTATCCTGAGACCAGCATCCGCAAGCAGTGCGAAAAGTGCTTTGTCTCTACTGTTTTGAGCGGCGTCTATAAGCTCGTTCACTTCTTCTTCTGTCAAAAGCTCTCCGGGCAGCTTGCGCTTATTGTTCCTGACGCTTGTTTTGATCCAGGATGCGAGCTTCCTTTTGCCCTGTGAGTCGTAGAATTTCTTTAGGGCGATTTTGTAATCCCTCTTTGTCCACGCGCTCTTATCGCTCTCTTCTATCAAGCCAACAAGCTCTACAAGGTCTTCCCTCGTAGCTGTGACCAGCCGTTTTCCTCTTTTCTGCAACTGCTCAGAAAGTATTGTTCTATAGAGTAGCAGTTTGGACTGCCTTACTTCGGAAAATCCGCCTGCTCGTAATTCGTTGTAAAATTTCCTTATTCCCTCGACATCCTTATCGAGCTTTTCCATTCTTTTCAGGCTGTTTTGGATTCTTCCGCCTGTCTGATATATGTCCATTAGGAACACCTCTCGTCTATTTTCTATTTAAATCATGGACGATGAGGCATTGCGGACTTTAAGGAGTGCCGGGGGCGGGCTTCGAACCCGCGACTTCCACGTATCCCAGGCCCGGTGACCCTATGAGCGTGGCACTCTAACCAGGCTGAGTTACCCCGGCCGAATAAGAGATATCCAAATGTGGCATATAAAAATGCCGGGGGCCATGAAGTTGAAAATTAATGCCCATGGTAAAAAACTAGGTGGGAGATGTATGGTTTTTAGGGTAGACGGCGTGAAGATCGAGTACACCGATGATAAACCTTCAACTAAAAATCCAAAGCTTATCCAGGGTCTTCTGGGCGTCGGACATATTGGTCTTTTAGCCCTCGGGCAACTGATCAACGGTTTAAAAGCCGAAAAAATAGCTGATGTTTATTCTTCAGATTTTCTTTATCCCGGCTCAGTAATTCCCGGTGTGGTCTACGGCAAAAACGGTGTAGTAGAATTGGGCAAAGACGAGTTATACTACGACAATAAAAATGATCTATTCCTGCTAACTGGCCTATACCAGGGCACGCACCCCAAGAGCTACTATGAGTTTGCCAACACCCTTCTTGACATGTGCGATGAATTCGGAATTAAGGAGGTCTACACCATTGGTGGGTTCGGCATCGGAGAACCAGTACTTGACCCTAAAGTTAAGGGCGTATTAGGCGACGAGAACACCGCTAAAGTAATCGAAGATCGAGGGGTGAACCTGGAGATAGCCACTGCTGACGAGGGATCACTGGGGGTTACGGGCCTTGCAGGGCTCCTGGTGCCCATGGCTGTAAAAAACGGGATAACGGCAGCATGTCTTCTTGGGGAGACCCACGGCAGCTACCCAGACCCTAAATCAGCCAAAGCCGCCCTTTTGAAGCTAACAGAGATATTAGGAATAAAGATATCCACGGCTGAACTCGACGAGCAAATAAAAATGATGGAAAAAGAGCTTGCAAAACTGGGCCAGCAAGTAGTAAAGGTAAAAGACGCCTTCGAGCATCTACCGGAGGGCATGGAGCAAAAAAAGAGCGGATCAGAGGATCTCCCATATATAGGGTGAACCTAAGGTTTGATGACCCTAACCTCATTTTCAGAAGCCACATGGACCTCGCTCGCCATGTCTGAAAATATGCCGTTCTCCAAGACACCCGCAACTGCGTTTATATCTGCCTCAAGCTTCTGGGGCTCTTCTATAATTCCAAAATGCACGTCGAGAACATAGTTCCCATTATCCGTCACGAAGAAACTCTCCCCGGAGTTCCTTAAACTTGCTTTGCCACCGATCTTAGCTAGACGTTTGCTCGCATGACTCCATGAGAAAGGCAACACTTCCACTGGCACCGGCATCCCGAGCTTTTCTGACATCTTGCCCTCGTCCACTATCACCACGAACCTCTTAGATGCAAGGGCCACCATCTTCTCCCTGAAATGTGCGCCTCCCCCTCCTTTAATCACGTCACATTCCTTGGACACCTGATCGGCTCCATCAATATCAATGTCCACTTCTTCGTATTCCTCCAGTGTGGACAGAGGTATGCCAAGGTCCCTCGATGTCTTCTCGGTGGCGACTGATGTTGGTATGCCAATTATTTGAAGTTCCTCCTCCCTTATCCTTCTGGCTAGCTCGTTAAGAACATAATAGACGGTAGAACCTGTTCCCAAACCAACGATTTGACCGTCTTCAACAAGTGCCGCGGCAGATACGGCGGCCCTCTCCTTCGGGTTCATGCTATGCCTTAAAATGAAGTATCTTATTAATCTTTGTTTTCAACAACTCAGTAGGCCCAACCTGTTCACCGAAAACCTTTCTGCTTTCAATGAGCTTACGCAACTCGAAGGAATCAGTAACTACACCCGCCCCTCCAATCTCCCTTAGGGTGTGAGCATCGCTTCCGGCCGTCATTCCCAGTTTATGTTTCTTTGCATATTCCAAGGCCTTCTCGTTGAACGAAGAACGGATGCACCTTGAATTGAATACCTCGACGAAGTCCAACGCTTTTACTATCTCGTCACTCGGGGTGAGAGAATAGAATCTAAAAGAATCGAATGGATGGGATAAGCCCACTATTCCACATTGTCCTTTTATGGGCTCAAAAACTTCACATAAATCAATATCGGTAATCTCCTCTTCAATGC
>CBDUVV010000064.1:0-7120 GCA_965370755.1 uncultured archaeon
CCCTTGAGCTAGTAGACCTTCAAGGCTACGAAAGTCGAAACGCAAAGACCTTGTCAGGTGGTGAGGCACAGCGAGTGGCCTTTGCCATGGCAACCGTAATTGAACCTGAGGTCCTGCTCATGGATGAGCCCACCGCCAACCTCGACCCAATAAACGAGGCTCTGATAGAGGAAATAATAAAGAGGATTAACAGGCTGGGCATCACCATCGTACTAGCCACCCACAAGCACGCTGAGGCTATGAAGCTAGCCCACCGCGTCGCGGTCCTCAATAATGGCCAGATAGAACAGATCGGAACGCCCGAGGAGATATTCCATAAGCCGAGCACGCTATTCGTAGCAAGGTTCGTGGGTACTAAAAACATCTTCAAGGCCACCGCTTTGGAATCCGATGAAGCTGGCATTAGGAGTTTGATAAAATTCCGAGATTTAAAAATCGAGCTACCGTATAAAGACATGGAGGTTGGTACTGAAGTGTACTTCTGCATACGCCCCGAGGAGATTATGCTGCTTCGAGAGGACAGACCCATAACACCTAGGCATCCAAATATCTTTCAATGCGTGATCGAGGATGTGCATCCTATGGGCAGTGCCATGTTTCGGTTGGATGTGAAAGTGAAGGATGATGTGGACTTGGTGGTGGACGTTCCCCGGCACGTTATGTCGAAGATGAAGCTCAAAGCTGGTATGAAGCCTAGGATATCTCTGAAGGCTGGCTCCTGTCACATCATCGAGGCGTCATAAGAGCTACGTCCCCGTCTCCCAACTGCTCAAGTATTTCTCCTGTTCTTTAGTGAGCTCGTCTATTGCGACTCCCATACTCTCCAGCTTCAGCTTAGCTACTTCCGTGTCTATCTCTTCGGGGACGCCGTAGACTTTCGGCTCTAATCCTTTTCCCTCGTTTTTGATGTACTCTCCGCACAGCGCTTGATTGGCGAAACTCATGTCCATCACGCTCGCAGGATGCCCCTCCGCAGCGGCCAAGTTGATCAGGCGGCCTTCACCAAGGAGGAAGAGGCAGCGACCATCCTTCATTGTGTACTCGTCAACGTACTCCCTTATCTTTCGTTTGCCCTTGGACATCCCCTCAAGATCTGGAATGGATATCTCGACGTTGAAATGCCCGCTGTTGGCGAGTATCGCCCCATCCTTCATGGCCTTGAAGTGCTCGCCCCGCAATATGCTCATATCCCCCGTGACAGTGACAAAGACGTCTCCTATCTTAGCCGCCTCGCTCATGGGCATGACACGGTAGCCGTCCATAACAGCCTCAAGGGCCTTTAGTGAGTCCACCTCAGTTATTATCACGTTCGCCCCCATGCCCTCGGCGCGCATGGCTACACCCCTGCCGCACCATCCATAGCCAGAGACAACGAAGTTTTTACCTGCCAAGAGTATGTTGGTGGCTCGAAGAATACCATCCATTGTAGACTGGCCCGTGCCATACCTGTTATCGAAGAAGTGTTTGGTCTTGGCATCGTTGACCGCGATGATGGGATACTTCAAGACCTTCTGGGCCTCCATGCTCTTGAACCGTATCACACCGGTGGTGGTTTCTTCAGTGCCCGCGAGGATTCCATCCAGCAGTTCCTTCCGATCGGAGTGTATCGTGGATACCAGATCACCGCCATCGTCCATGGTGATGTTTGGCTGCATGTCGAGGACCTTGTGAAGGTGCTCGTAGTAGGTGTCGTTGTCCTCGCCCTTTATTGAGAACGTCGGTATGCCGAAGTCCTTAACAAGGGACGACGCAACATCATCTTGCGTGCTCAAAGGATTCGAGGCACATAAGGCAACGTCAGCCCCACCAACTTTAAGCGTGTCCATTAGGTTTGCCGTCTCAGTCGTCACATGTAGGCAGGCCCCGAGCTTTACGCCCTTTAGGGGCTGTTCCTCGGCGAATCTCTTTTTAATCACGCCCAAAACGGGCATATGTCTTGCGGCCCACTCTATCCTAAGCTTGCCCTTCCCTGCGAGTTCTAAATCCTTCACATCATGATTCATAATTTTCCATCCTTTTTGAGTGCTACAACAAGGGTTATATATTTAGTTAACTATTACCAAGGATATGTTTTATGAGGTGGTGGGAAAGCTTTCGGTATTTCTAGTCGGGGCGCTCTTAGCCCTATTAGTCCTCTCTACTGTTCTGGGAGTAATACTGATAAAAAAACAGAAGCTCATCCTCCCGAAGGTGCTCTTGTTCACAATCGACACCTTCTATCTGCAACTGAAGAGGTTGACCGATAAGTTTGGTCTGGGTGAAACGATCATAGACCAGATAGGGATCGACGTACGGAATAACTTATTTGCCCGGGGATTCGCAGCTGTTCCTCCAGAGAGCAGGATTGTAGTTATGCCTCAATGCGTGAGGCACCTTGAATGCCCTGCGAGATTGGATCCTGCATCAGGCATAAAATGTAGGGACTGCGGCAAGTGCGTCGTCAAGGATATCAACGAGGAGGGCGCGCGTTTGGGTTACAAGGTTTTCGTTGTCCCAGGGGGGCGCTTCGTGCAGCGCATAGTAAAAAAGATACATCCTAAAGCTGCCCTCGGCGTGGCATGCTATAAGGACTTGAACCTAGCAATGCACGATATAGCTAAGGCCAACATAATGGTTCAGGGAGTTCCCCTAAGTAGAGATGGATGCATGAACACCGTAGTGGACTTGAAGGAACTGATCAAGCGGATGCAACTCGGGATAGAAGAGATTAGTGAGATACCGCGAGTTTGCCCGGAGACCAAGCTTAAGGTGGCTTGATGTTTAGCTGCGAGGCCCTCGCAGGAGACGCTTTAGTCGAAGTGCCAAATTTGGATAGGGTCTTTGAGTTTACCGACAACCACATGCACATCGACCCGAGGAACGGCAAGGGAATTGAAGCTGCCAAGGAGTTCGAGGCGGCTGGTGGGAAAAACATCTTCCTCGTAAACAAAGGTGTCGAGGACGCTGGAATACAACTGAAGGGAGAAAGGAGCTTTGAAAAGCTCTTCGAGTACACCATTGATCTAGCAAAGGAGATAACCTCATCCACCAGCCTACGGTGTTTTGCGGTCATCGGCGTGCATCCCGCGGAGTTCTCTAGAATGTGCGAGGGGTTTGGTGTGGACAGTGCCCTTGAGATCGGCAGGAAGTCAATAGATGTTGCCATAAGAAAGATCGAGGCCGGTGATGCCGTGGCTTTAGGCGAAATCGGCGTCCCTCATTATCCAGTAGAGTCCCAAATCCTCGATGCATGCAACAGCTTGCTTTTGTATTCCCTTGAGGCAGCGTCTAAGGTGGACTGCGCGGTCCAGCTGCACACGGGTAAGGTGGATGAGGACACGCTGATGGAATACGGCGAGATGGCGCGGAAGGCGGGGTTGGACGTTAAGAGAGTCGTGAAGCATTTCTCACCCCCCATGATAAGAGCTTGTATGGAGGCCGGCATCTATCCATCCATCGTTGCACGAACCAAGAACATCGAGAAGGCGAGAAAAGAAGGAAACCGGTTCCTAATGGAAAGCGATTACATAGACAATTTGAAAAGGCCCGGTGCTGTGGTTTCGCCGAAGAGCGTACCAAGGGTCAGCGGTGCGCTATATGTTCGCGGGATTCTGGATGAAGAGGACCTCTGGAAGATACACGTGGAAAACGTTGAAGAGGTTTACGGCGTATCACTGAGATAATCACTTCCCACGAACTCTCTTGGACAAGGAATATGACCGTCTAAACCCCCCTTTGTTTCTATTAGAGAGGGGCACTTATGCAACTCCGTAAAAACCAAAAGAAATACTGCATCATAAAACTCCTTACGCTTCAACAGAATACAAATAGCAATTTAGTTAATATACTAATACTACCTTGGGGGTGGGAATAAGATGGAATCCGGCATTGGCATCAGTGACCTGCAGATGGGCAGCGTCGAGGCAAATTTTGAGAAGTTCTTCCGAATGTACTACCACAAGGGGATACTCAAGGTAGTCCAAGGATACCCGGAGACCAAGAGCCTGGTTGTGGACTTCAATGACCTCGACCGGTACGACATAACCCTCGCCGATGAACTCCTAAACAATCCGGATGCAACGTTGATAGCAGCGGAGAACGCCCTCCGCAACATAGAACTGCCACTCGACGTTCCCACCGCTAGGATAAACGTTCGGTTTACGAACCTCCCTGCATCCCACACCACTATGCTAAGGGATCTTAGGAGCGTAGACGTGGATAAATTCCGCGCCATGGAGGGGATAGTGAGGAAAGCTACAGATGTGCGGCCCAAACTCGTTATGGGGGTATTTGAGTGCCCATACTGCGGGGAGGAGATGTCCAAACCACAAGACCAAGAAAAGCTGAATGAGCCCTTCTTCTGCGAGAGCTGTGAGAAGAAGGCCCGGTTCAACCTCTTGGTGCCCAGATCCACATTCATAGATTCCCAGAAGATCATGATTCAAGAGTCCTTGGAGGAGCTGAGGGGAGGCGAGCACCCCAAGCAGATAGCGATATACCTCGAAGATGACCTCACGGGTAAAATAATGCCAGGTGACAGGATTGTGATTGCAGGGATAATAAGAGCGAATATGAAGATCATCAAGGGAACCCGCTCCAGGGTCTTCGAGATATTCCTCGAGGGAAATTCTTACACGCCTGTGGAGTTGGACTACGAGGAGGTGGAGATAACAAAGGAGGACGAAAGAGAGATCAAGAAGCTCGCCAGCGACCCCCTGGTATACGAAAAGATACGCGACTCCATCGCGCCCCACATCTATGGCTATGGTGATATCAAGGAAGCTATAATGTTTCAGCTCTTCTCAGCCCCGATGATGCAGCTTCCAGATGGAGGCAGGATTAGGGGCGACTCCCACATCATCATCATAGGCGAGCCGGCAACGGGTAAATCCGAATTACTTCAGTACGTCGCTAGGGAACTTGCACCTCGCGGCATATACGCATCTGGCAAGGGAACATCAACCGCCGGCCTGACCGCAACCGCCGTGCGGGACGAGTTCGGGGAGGGGAGTTGGACCCTCGAGGCCGGTGCACTGGTACTAGCTGACATGGGTATCGGGTGTATTGACGAGTTCGATAAGATGGAGGAGGACGATAGGGCGGCTATGCACGAGGCCATGGAACAGCAGCAGGTAAGCATAGCCAAGGCGGGGATGCTATCCACATTCAGGGCTAGGTGCTCCATACTCGCTGCTGCTAACCCGAAGTACGGGAGGTTCGACAAGTACAGGCCGATATCGGAACAGATAAACCTTACTCCAACGCTCCTGAGCAGATTCGACCTCATATTCTTTGTGGAGGACGATCTTGAGGATACGAGGCTTGTGGCGAAGCACATACTTGATACGGCTGTTGCACCTGAGTCGATTACGGCGACGATACCGCCAGAATTCTTCAGAAAGTACATAGCCTATGCAAGGCAGAACGTCATCCCTATTTTGACCCCGGAGTCCAGGGAGAGCATAGAGGATTTTTACGTTGAGATGAGGGAGGCAGCGAAGGACAGCGAGGACATGCCGATCCCCATGACGGCGAGGCAGCTCTGGGCCATAATAAGGCTGGCCCGCGCCTCCGCGCGGGTGCGGTTGAGTGATGCCACTTCCGTTGAGGACGTGGAGCGCGCCATAAGGCTGGTGAAGTTCTCCCTGGAACAGGCGGGCATGGATATGGAGGCCGGTAAAGTGGACATCGACAAGATCATGGTGGGCGTCACCAAGTCCCAGAGGGACAGGATTAACGAGATACTCCACGTCATCAGAGAACTTGAGGAAGAATTCGGAACCGCTAAGAAGAGTGAAGTGATGCAGATATGCGACGAGAAGGGTATATCGGAAAGGAACGTAGATGAGCTCCTAGACAAACTTAAGAGAGACGGCAACATTTACGAACCGAAGCACGGAAACTATAAGATCGTCTAGAGAGGTGTCTTAGCGTTGAGTAAGAATGACTTTAGCGAGGATGTGCTTGGAGAATGATGACTCGGAGTACTGCGGTGAAAATAAGGATAAAGGACATCGTCGACGGAGAGTTCGTCAGGTCGACGGAACGCTGGGAGCCGAATTACGTTGTAACGTCGTTTAACGATAGAGTTTCCAGAGTCAGGATACTCGGATCCGTGGTTTCGAAGTTCGTAAGCGATGATAAAAATTACAGCACGGTTACCCTCGACGACGGAAGCGACACCATCACGGTTCGTACTTTCGAAGAAGAGCGCGAGCTGCTCGAGGGCATAGATCTCGGCGACATGGTGGACGTAGTTGGGAAGGTCAAGGATTACCAAGAAGAGAGATACATAACCCCTGAGTCCATGTGGAAGCTCGATGACCCCAATTGGGAGCTGGTGAGAAAGCTCGAGTTACTATCCACAGTAAAATCAAGGACATTTTCAGAAAAGGAAGTCGAGGTCCCAAGCGGAGATACAAGAACAATCGACGAAGTCTCTCCGGTCCCTAAGGAAGATGCGACGCCTGAGGCGAATGCTATAGAAGTTGTCGAGGAGGTGATAGAGACTGAGCCCACAGACAAGCCCTCGAAGTCCAAACCATCAAAAAAGGAGAAAGCTTCTGGCAAGGGGGTTGATGATAATCAAAAATCCTCTATTCTTAAGCTGATAAAAGATATGGATGAGGGTGATGGTGTCAAATATGTCACTCTATTGAAGGAGAGCCAGCTGGCGGAGGAAGCTCTGGAAGCGGTGCTCAATGATCTCATGGGAAACGGTGATGTCTACGAGCCTAAAATAGGAAGGTTCAAAGGGATCTAAGGCTAATTTTTGGAAATGACACCTTTTTATTCAAATCTGTTAACCAAATCTACATCCTTCGCTAAGAAAAAGTGATTCTTGTCCATGGGGCCATCAATATCATAGGTAAGGACAGCCACCCCATAACCCATGAAGGCCCCGTGGGCTTAATTATCACTTTTCAGAGAAGTTTTATAATACTGCTCAATTTATTTTAGGCCCATGGGCTTCCATTTCAAGATATACACAGAGAAAAGTGATATCTTGGTTGCTGCCTGCGATGAGGATGTCTTCGGCCAAACCTTCGAAGAGGGTAAGATTACTTTAGACGTGAAGCCCGACTTCTATGGAGACGAATTGGCGGACTGGGATCACCTCCACTCTCTATTGGTGGAAGCC
>CBDUVV010000065.1:0-7100 GCA_965370755.1 uncultured archaeon
CCTAGTTCGAAGGACTTCGAAGCAAAATCATCAAAACGAGTGTTAAACCACTCGAAAGTAAATCCAAAATCTGGTTTCATTCATTCTTCCTGTTTCTTGGTGAGAAGCCATTTGACAGTTTTTACGAATTTTTCTCTTTTAATAGGCTTGGATATGTGCCAGTCAGCGTTAGCTTCTTTCAAACTCTTAACCATATCCTTATAGCCGCTTTTGACTGTGAGCATGGCGATGACTATATCCGACGTATCTGGTTCTCCTTTCAATCGTCTGCATACCTCCCATCCATCCAGCTCGGGCATCATGACATCCAAAAGGATTAAATCCGGCTTATTCGCTTTGGCATACTCTAGCGCCTCTGCCCCGGAATTCGCTTCCGCTACTTCAAAGTCCTCTTTTTGTAATATTTTCGCTAGCAGCGACGTAACGTCTTTCTCATCATCCACTAGTAATATCTTGGACATCTCTTACCCCACGATTATTAAGTCAAGGAAATATAAATACATTGCGATTCAATCGCTATATCCTTTTAGTCCTAGTTTTTGTTGACTTTTTGTGCAACTTAAACTATTTGTGCAAAGCCCCACGAATAGAATTCTTGTTAATAATAACTCGTAAATACCAAATCCATAATACTGTTTAAACTAGTGATATATGATTGAAATTTGTCATATAATTGTATTCAGTCATCTATATAATTTGGGCCATTGTTGCTAGTTTTAGGCTAAGCCAAGAGACCGGAAAGAAATAGAAAATTGTTTATATGAACATAAATCATCGTCGTTGAAATATTCTTTCGATGCAATTGTTTCCAAGACAAAGCTGAGTAGTGGGCCCGAAGGGATTCGAACCCTTGACCGCCCGGTTATGAGCCGGGCGCTCTAACCAAACTAAGCTACGGGCCCTAGGGTTTATTTGACGATCAACACGGGTTTGGCTATACGCCGTATGACTTCTTCAGATACGCTCTTGGATAATATCCGGGGAATTCCCCCGCCATCAGTGGGCGCCATGACAACAATGTCGTAATCGCCTCCCGTTGCCTCATCCGTTATTGCATCGCTGGTCGAACGCGAGACCATGATCTTGGTGTTTATCTCAAGCTTCACAGAGTCCGCCTTCTCCTTTACGCCTTGCAGACACTCATCTGCCTCGCGCCCCGCATCCTTGGGGATATTAGATGGCTCTAACTGTTTCGGGGCCTTGACAGTAATAACGTAGATGGCGGTGAGGCTTGCATTAAGCGCCTTCGCCAAATACAATGCGTATTCCAGCGCTTTATTAGATGTATCGGAACCATTGGTGTGAAGCAATATCCTCTTGATCATCGTTGTGCCTACAGTGTTAGTGTGACTTCCCTTTTTGCGCTGAAAGTTTTAAAACTTTCTCCCATCCCGGAATAAAACCTCTTGAAGAACTCAAGCCAATGGAGCCTCAAAGTGTGGATGAAACTTATGAAGACTCCAAGGGTCAACAAAAACGCGACCCCGAGGACGAATACGATAACTCCGATTATTAGGCCAAAGATGGTTGTAGGTAAGCCCAGTATGATGCTCGCGACGATACCCGCGAGGATGACGTGAAGGGTGGAGAGGATGCCTATCCTCACATAAGATATGGTGTTGGCGAAAAGGGAAATCAACTCATCGAAGACCTCGAATTTCTTTTTGACTGTAAGTAAGGCGACTCCCGCAGCGAGTGTATATTTCAGTTTTATCACTAAACTCGTCGTGATTAATTCGCCTGCCGCTTCAGTGGTGGAGATGATTAATATCGTTCCCGACCATAGGATGAGCAGTATCGCGAGGGGATAGATGGGCAGCTTGCCTAACATTACAGTGCCCACGGACCTGGATAGACAGCTGAGGGTTATATGGAATACACCTATACCTACTGAGATCGCCAGTAGGAGACCAACATTCTCTAGCAACTCCCGGCCGTGCCAAGGCGTCTCTACATGAATCAATCCCCCGAATATCTCGCCAACATACGCGCCGAAAATCACACCAGCCAGTGCCCCGAAGATGAGTATGACGTTTATATCCCTCTGGGCTTGTTCCGCCTTAGTTGTTTTCATGTAGGCAAAGAAACTGAGCAATGCTAAAATCAATCCGTATCCCACGTCGCCGAACATCATTCCGAAAAATATCGTGAAGGTTACCGCCAGAAAAGGTGTTGGATCAATGGAGCCGTAGGCAGGGATGCCGTAGTTCACGGTCAGGAGCTCAAAGGGCTTTAATATCCCCGGATTGTCCAGGAGCACTGGTATGTCTTCCCCTTTCTTCGGATCCTCAACGCTGATCAGACAAGAACCATCGGTGGCCTCCTTCAACACCTCTTTGACACTGCCCATGTGCTTCTTGGGCACCCATGCCCCGAAGGTCATAGTATAGTCCGTCCGACCGAATTCCTCAAGGGCACTTGTCCTGTCGGCGAGGTTCTGAAGCTCTTCTCTGGAGGTTAGGAGCTCCTGGTGGTATTTCTCGCCGAAGTCCTTCATGGCTGCTTTATCACCGCTTTTCTCTACCTCGAGGAACTTCTTCTCGATGACATCAAGTTTTTCCTCGATGGTCTCCAGCAAGCTTTCTTTAGGCTCCTGGACTACTTTCACAAAAACAGCTGGCGGGCCGAAGACTTTATGCAAGACCGGTATCCGTCGTGAGGGGAGGGCTACCAAAATCCGGTTGGTCCTCTCCAGTGCCCTCATCACGTGCCTAATCTCTACTGTAGGTGCCTCCAATTGCGTGTTTTCCTTTATGTCAAAAAACTGAACCAAGCCAAGTTCCTGTAGATTATAAAGGACCCTCTCCCTGTACCCTTTGTAAAAGGTGCAGTATAGTTTCACCATCACGGCCGGTCTAAACACGATAATCAATTCCTCGAACCTTGACTTCTAAGGTTGTTCAGCCTAGTCTAATTTAAAAATTTCTATGGAGCAATCATGAGAATACACGCCAATGTAAACTGCGAGTATAATCCCATATCACGGAAACATAAGTATAGATATAAATATAATCATCAGAGCCGGAAAGTCTGGATAAAATGATGAGAGTGCTCTTCGTCTGCGTGGGCAACCATTGGATGAGTGCCGCCAAGTGAGGGGCTTGATAACCGAACTAGCGAAATAACCTCACAATGTCTACGAATCCATCTTCTTGAAGCCCTCACGGATATTTATTCCAAGATTTCTCAAAAAACTTATATGTCTTAGACCATATTTCCAAGGGCATGGATTTACTGCTAACAGCTCCCCTCGCTGGTGTGCTAGGTCTCGCCTTCGCAGCCTATTTTGCTAACTACATTTTGAAACTGGATCAAGGTACCGCGGAGATGCGAGAGATAGCCAAAGCCATCCAAGAGGGGGCAATGGCATATATGAACCGTCAATATAAGACGGTTGCCGCATTCGCATTAATATTGGCAATCATCTTGACGGCCATTATTAACCTGGAGACAGGAATCGGGTTCGTTTTGGGCGCTGTAATGTCGGCTGCCGCAGGTTATCTTGGGATGAACGTAGCTATTAGGGCCAACGTGAGATGTGCCAATGCAGCCAGAGACGGATTAGCCCCAGCCCTTTCCGTCGCCCTCAAAGGAGGGGCGGTGACGGGCTTGTCAGTGGCAAGCCTCGCCCTGTTAGGCATAAGCGGCCTCTACATCGCTTTCGGCGGTGGGCCGGATGATGCCTTCAAAATCGTGGGCTTCGGATTCGGCGCCAGTTTGGTCAGCTTGTTCGCAAGAGTCGGAGGAGGCATCTACACCAAGGCAGCGGACATAGGCACGGATTTGGTGGGCAAGATCGAGGCTGGTATACCTGAGGATGATCCACGCAACCCCGGGGTGATTGCCGACAACGTGGGGGACAACGTCGGCGACTGCGCTGGCATGGCAGCCGACCTCTTCGAGACCTACGCGGTTACCGCCCTTGGAGCCATGTTACTGGGAGCTCTTGTGGTCAATGGACAGCTTTCGGGCGTAAAAAGCTATCCCAACGCTGTTATATACCCCTTGGTGTTGGGAGCCGCCGCTATCATAGCCTCCATTATAGGTGTGTTCTTCGTGAGGCTCGGTAAGGACGGCAGCATAATGGGGGCCATGTACAAGGGCATAGTGGTCTCCGGAGTCATCTCTGCCGTGTTATTCTTCTTCATAACAAATATCATGATGGAAGGCGACCTTGGGCTCTTCGCTTCCACCCTGGTTGGTCTAGGCTTGACAACAGCACTGATGGTGATAACTGAGTATTACACCTCAACCAAGTTTTCTCCCTCAAAAAATATCGCCAAGGCCTCGGTTACCGGACCGGCAACCAATATCATAATGGGCATAGCCTATTCACTGGAAAGCACCGCCCTGCCGACGCTGGCAATAGGCGCTGGAATCCTCCTCAGCTATTCCTTCGCCGGCATCTACGGTGTGGCGATAGCGGCCGCAGCGATGCTATCCATAACTGGAATAATTATCGCGGTGGACTCTTATGGACCCATCACGGACAACGCCGGCGGCATCGCTGAGATGGCCGGTATGCCAGACGAGGTTAGGGAGGTTACAGACGCCCTCGATGCTGTGGGCAATACCACCAAGGCTGTCACCAAGGGATACGCCATAGGTTCGGCTGCCCTCGGGGCTTTGGCCCTTTACGCCGCATACACCATGGAGGTCAACAAGTTCGCAGGAGGCGAACTGCAGCTATTAATTTCCGATCC
This sequence comes from uncultured archaeon, assembly GCA_965370755.1. GTDB lineage: Archaea > Hydrothermarchaeota > Hydrothermarchaeia > Hydrothermarchaeales > JAZGAD01 > CBDUVV01. Next base: position 4,704 of record CBDUVV010000065.1, read on the forward strand.
CCTCGTTCTCGTCGGGGTGTTCTTGGGGGCGATGCTGCCCTTCCTATACACGTCGTATCTGATGAGGGCTGTCGGAAAGGCCGCCCTTGAGATTGTTGAGGAGATAAGGAGGCAGTTCAGGGAGATACCGGGCATCATGGAGAGAAAAGCAAAGCCCGATTACGGACGGTGCGTGGACATAGTCACCAAGGCGGCGCTTCGGGAGATGACCACCCCCGCATTGTTGGCGGTAACGGCTCCCCTCATAGTCGGCTTTGTGCTGGGCGTTAAGGCCCTCGGTGGGCTCCTAATAGGGGTAATCCTCTCGGGCTTGCTTGTGGCCTTGATGATGTGCACTGGCGGAGCTGCATGGGACAACGCCAAGAAGTACATAGAATCCGGCAACTACGGCGGCAAGAAGCTACCGGATGGGAGTAGTAATCCAACCCATGGCGCAGCCGTCGTTGGAGACACCATCGGAGACGCATATAAGGACACCGCTGGGCCAGCTGTCAATGCGCTCATTAAAGTGATGAACACCATCTCCATAATCTTCGCCGCCCTCTTCGTAAAATATGCACTTATTAGGTAATCTAGTCTTCTGAATCAGTTGCCGTAGAATTGGCCTGTCTGTAGAGTTTCCGCTCTTCAACGGGCCCTTTCGGCTCGGTCTCTGCGAAAACTATTCCCTCGAACCGGTAGATTTTAGTGTCTTCCTCTGTCCACGAGGCTGGCGGAAGGCCCGCTTTCATGCATGTATGAGAGAGAAAATCCAAGGGACTCCATCCCTGGTCCACTGGGACTTGCGGTAGGAGTAAACCCCTTTTGTAGCCCTTCTCCACAATCAAGCCATGCTTGCCGATCTCGATGAGATTTTGGTATTCAAGGGGTGACTCCACGGTTATCAACTCCGGGGGCATGAGCAAGCTGATCTCCATTAGAAGGTTATCCAGGTCCTCCGGTGATATAGGAGGGAAACGCGGATCGCTCGTGGCCGCTGACCCCGCTGCCTTTATGGTGGCCTCCACTAAGGGCATGACGGGCTCCGGGTAGCCTATGCAGCCCCTAAGTTGTTTTTTGGGATAGGTCTCTAGGGTGACGAAAACCCCCGCCTTCTCCATCAGTTTATTCGGCGTATCCTCGGGGAGTGGCATCTGCTCCCCCTCCTCCAAACGCGCCTTGATGGCTGCCCTAGATAAGGTTATCAAATAAGCGGCGTCTTTCATTGTATAAGCGGTCTCATCGCCCATAGAAAATGTACCTCCTAGGCACTAAATTTTCCTTCTCCATTTCAAAGCCACAATTCCTACATCTCTTACCAAAAGAAGTCTTATCGCCAAATACGTCAACGGATTCTACAGACGCGAACTCCCCTCCACAAACATAGCATTTTTTAGCCTCGCGCCTCGACCTCATCTTTACAACTTTTATCCCTACATTTTTCATGGACGCAGCTATCCTGCGTAGCCGTGAGGGAGATACCCTATACGTCTCGTTTCCTTGCCTCAACTTCGCCTCAACCATTGTGCGGAGGGAATCTTGAGTGTTGACCTCATGGTGTTCGTCTAGGACCTCGTCTATCGCCCTTCTCAACAGCTCATCATCCGGTATCTTATATTTCATCTAAATCCTCTCGGCGATTTCCCTTATCTTATCCCAATGCCCACCGTGCCAATAAATTTTGTTACAGGAGCTGCATGCCCAGAATTCCTCGACATCGCGAAGCACCGTCTCCGGTACTTTTCCCACCGCTTCACGCTTATCCGCTCTCCTTACGCTGGAATTACACATGGGACACCTGGCATGCCCCGGTGTACTCTTTACATCAATGCCCTTCTCCTTTGTTAACTGCCGCAGTTGAGCTAAAAGGTCGTTGCTACCTATGCACACGGAATCTATTCCCCTACCAGCGGCCTTATCCTTGAGCTCCCTATCCCTTGTAAGCACAGCCCTGCCCTCTTTAACTGCCAAATCCAATATGTCCTCATCACCCAATTTCTTCGAATAAAACACGTCGTAACCACTCAACCTGAGCCACCTAGCCAGGCGGCCCAACATTGAGTCTGCAAGGAACTTCATCTAATGTTAGCTCGACAATCATGCCTAAAATAATTTTTCAGAGAATGGTCAATTGCCCGAATATCCTCCCCGTCATCAAAATCCATATATACTTTTCAATAGAGATATAGAGTTGGAGGTTATTCCATGGAAACTGAGGTGCGAGTTAGGGAAGCTATGACGAGAAGAGTCGTAACCCTCCCCCCGACCGCCACTGCTAACGTATCAGCCAAAAAGATGGCTGAAGCGGGTATCGGAAGCATAGTTGTGGTCAGTGGCAAACCCCTTGGGATAATCACGGAGCGTGACATTTGCTATAGTGTTGTCGCCGTTGACAAGAGGCCTGCAAAGGTTAAGATC
>CBDUVV010000066.1:0-7077 GCA_965370755.1 uncultured archaeon
TTCATATACTCCCTATACTCATCTCCGAATTCATCGATAAGCTTCTGCTCCTCCAGCCTCCCGCCCACGATGAAATAAGCGGAAGCGAAGGCGCTCCCCGTAAGGGCTACCGTGGTCATTACTGGGTTCCCCCATAACAAGAGCATGCCTCCCAAGTAGAGGGGGTGCCTGACTAAGGAGTATGTGCCGCTCTTGTTGAGCCCTTTATCACCGCTTGAGTCTAATCTGAGAACAGCTTTTACCCCTATGAAGGCCAAGGGGTCGGTCTGTAGAAGAGAAACCAGGGCTAATCCTGCGCCCAGAAGCATGATTAAGAAGGAAATCCAACGGAAGGGAAAGGGAACGGAGTAGACGACGGGCGCACCCCTCCCGTAGTACAACCATATCCAAATTATAGGAAGGGCGGTCAAGGCACTGACAATCGTGTAGACGAATCTGTACACCTGAGGCTCCATTCTGGCCTCCATCTTCTTCTTAAAACCTGTGGAGGCTGTATAGCTGTGTACGAAGGCGAAGGCCACTATGTATGCTGCGAGAAGCGCTTCTGGTCCTACCATAATGATATCCTAAAGGTCGCAAGATATAAAACTACTTTTTTCTCCGCAGCCTCTCTTGAACAGCGTCGCTCTCAAGTTCCCTGAGGGCATCGGAGGCAATCCACTTGGCACTTTTCGAGTCCATCCCGTAGATCTCCCTTGCGGTCTTTATCGCCATCTTGTTCAAATTGAGGTTCCGCTTGCCGATTTGTCTCAACGCCCAGTTAACGGCCTTCTTCACATAATTCCTCTCGTCAATGGAGCCTTCCTTTATGATTGGAAAGAACTCCACGAAACGTTCGTCACCAGCCTTCTTGTCGCTTACTGCAAGGCGAGCCATGAGGGCGAACCCTGCCCTCTTAACGAATTCTTCGTCCCTTGCGCTCCACTCGACGCACTTTTGATACGCAATTTCCATATCTTCGAAGAGGTTCATGCAGCACTGATCGCAGACATCCCAAGAATCAAAGTCCTCAACCCAACTTTCCATCTGTTTCTCTGTTACCATCTCGGGGATATCGATCATGCTCGAGAGTATCCTGGCCTCGTGGATGCCGGAGTCCCAGAGTTCTTGGGCGAGAGAATGGTCCTTACCTACCTCCTTAGAAATCTTCCTCAAGTTCGGTATAGAGATGCCGTAGGTGTTCTCCGGGTTGATACCGAAGCGTGCCATCCCCGCCACCGCCTTGGGATCGGATAACGACTTGAGCCGTTTGAGGATTTCATCGGAACGCATCTAGCTCCTCCAACTGTCAGGCGTCCTTGGAATTATTTGCCATCCGGCTCAAAGGCTTGCCGAGGTGTCGCATGGCAATCAAGGGCACGGAGTAGAGACCCGGCTTTAGATCCCTTTGGACCTTAATCTCTTCTTTTTCGCGTTTCTTGGTCTTGCATTTCTTGCATCTGAAGCCCTGGCCAACTCCAGCGGATTCCATACGCCTCCCACACACCTCGCATGAGGGGTTTACATGATTCACCGCATTTGCCAACTCCATGACCTCTAACTTCTCCAGGTTGATCGTGAGATTGTTAGATCTTCCATCAGGATATTTCGCCCCGCCGTAAACCCTTATTCTGTCACCAGGCAACAGTCCCTTAACCGTTCTCCTAAAGGACTTTGTCGGCTCGTAAGCCGCTAAATCAATTCTACCACCGCCATCTTTCAAGGTGGATATCACGTGCCCGCCTGCGATGGTCCTCGGCTTGCAAGCTACAGTGCCCTTCAAAATCACCGAAGAATACGGCTTCACATCATCTATCCCGCGTGCATCCACTAAATGGGCATCCGTCCCTTGGTTAGTGTAAAAAAGTCTTGCTCTCTCAACAGGTTCACCTACTTTGACCATATCATAAGCTCTTGAAAGGGTTTTAGGGTCCTCGCCCCTTATACCAAAGAGCACTGGGCAGGGCGAACGCGGGGTTATCAATATCCTACCGTACTCTGGATCGTAATTGTTGAAGGTAGAGGGCTTCGTAGCCTCGTCCATAGCAATTACAGATGCCTCGTCCACCTTCCTCTCTTTTCCCCAATTGTTCTTGGACCGATATGCTATGATCTCGTAAGTTGAATCCTCGAATACGCTACCTACGGCGGCCAGGGCGCCGATTACCCCCCGACCATTTTTAAAGCCATGCAACTCCGCGCCGTACTCCGAGGCCAGTTTCTCGGCCTCCTCCTTTTCGACGATGCCGGTCAGTGCCTTACGATAGAATCCTTGGAATTCCTCATTGGTCTCCCCCTCATAAAAGACGACCCCGGGGTTCGTGTTCTCATCTTCGAAGACAGAATAGTCCTCCACGGCCTTCACGGTCAACTCTTTTGCTTTTTCCACATCCTGAGTTTCCACCTCGATAGACACGCTTCCATTTCCCCGCGTCTTCCAGGGCACGTTGGGATTCAGCCGCACGAGTTTAACCCGCTTGACATTTGAGAACTCGGAGAGCCCGTCTGCTAGTACTGCGGCTATGTATGTGGTGCAACCTCCCTTCTTACTATCAGTGTCATCAATACCTATCCGAAGCATACAGGAAAAAACTCCGCAGACATCAAAATAAAACTATGCCAGGGTCAGAGGAGGCCTTTGTGGAGGGCCGTGCCGACGAGAACGGCATCGACACCCAACTTTTCGAGCAAAGGTATGTCCTCGGACACTATGCCGCCCCCCACCATGACCTCAACACCATTCGTGTCCATGTCCCCGAGGAAGCCGAACCTATTGCCAGCCAGCGTGCCAACGGCTGAGATATCAAGGAAGATAAACCTGTCCGCGCCTTGATCTATGAAATGGTTGAATGCATCGGAAGGCGTCTCAAATCTACTGCCATGTTGTAGGACTATGCCGTCCTTCATGTCGATGCTGACCACACAACCCTCCCTGATGATCCTACTCAACGACTCATCATCGCTCAGGGTCTCGGTGGCGGCCACTATCTCTGCGCCAAGAGCCTTTGCTTGGCGGTAGTCGCCGTAGTCCCTTATTCCCAGGTCCACCATAAGCTTCTTCATATCCCCGAGCCTCTCCAGGAGGGGATAATCAGGTTTCCCATCCGTTATGCCATCTAAGTCGGCTACGTATAACCTGTCATGGGGAAGCGCCCTAGCGATCTCCACTGGATCAGAAGAATCCGTATATACGGTCTTCAACTCTCTGTACTCCCACCTCCTACCGGATTTTCCGGCCACAGCCTTTCCACCCGTTATATCAAGAACAGGTATTACCTCCATCGCGAGCACCTACTAGGCATATTGAAAGTGTGGTTGTATGATGTAAAAGTAAAATATGCAATTCTATTTTTCAAATCCACCTACTTCCTTACCTAAAAAGTATCCAAGCACCGTCCTAATACCAACTATTGCTCCAAGGAGGATAATCTCCTCCTGAGTGGGGGCAACAATCGTTTTTAAGATATCCCCGGCAATTAGAAAATCCAAGCCAAACACGATCTTATGAGTAAAATCTCTTCTGGCGTCATCGTAACTCAGGCCCGGGGTTTTCCTAATCTCAAGTCTTAGGATTTTGGTTACGGCTATGATCCCGCCGTAAAGTATGACTACCGCACCAATATACGCAAAAAACATTGCGCCTAGTTCGATAAACCCAAAAGTCATGATATTATACTTGTATTACACTGCTAATAAAAGAGTATTATGGAATAGTTTATTATTTCCCTAAACCCAACAATATTCGATGAAGCTACTTGTAAGTCCCCTTGATCTGGAGGAGGCCAAAGCCGCTGTTGAGGGTGGGGCCGATATAGTGGATGTCAAAAATCCCAAAGAGGGCTCTCTCGGAGCCAACTTTCCTTGGGTAATAGCGGAGATTCAATCCAATCTACCGGGGGGAGTGGAGTTGAGCGCCACCATAGGAGATTTGGACTTCAAACCCGGTACGGCTTCTCTGGCAGCCTATGGTCTCGCCCGCCTTGATGTGGACTATGTGAAGGCAGGTTTTTACGGGATAAGAAACGAGGAGCAGGCAGTGGAAATGGGGAAAGCCCTAAAACGGGCGATATCTGGGGAGAGCAGGCTCATTATAGCAGGATATGCGGACCATACGAATATAGGATCAATCGACCCTCGTACGCTCCCTGAGATAGCCAGACGTGTTGATGCTTATGGTGTTATGATAGACACAGCTAGGAAAAACGGCGTAGGTCTTTTCCAGCACATGAAGATCAACGTCGTTGAGAGTTTTGTTAAAGAATCGAAGGATGCAGGCATTATGTGTGCCCTAGCAGGGTCCTTGGATTTCGATGACCTAGCAACCCTTAAGGAGATTCAGCCGGATGTGGTGGGCATACGCGGCCTGGCATGCACGAATGGCGATAGGAACAAGGGGCGGATATCCGCTGAGAAGGTAGAACGGATAAAGTCTTTCATTCAATAGTGGCGTGCCTACTCTTCATCTCCTCCTCGGTCGTCCCCATCCTTTGCATCAGCTCAACGACAATGCTGTCTAAAAAGACCATGCAGGATATCTCGAATAATGTTCCCAAGGGGGCCAAGGGCTCGTGGATTCCGAGAATCTGTCTCGAGAAATAGTCAGGCTCCGTGGACTCATTTGTCCTGCCCAGGATGACGACGATGTGATCCGATATGTCCGCAAGGGGACTTTCTGGAAACGATGTTATGGCTACCACCTTTGCCCCCACTTTCGCACCTGCTTGAGCGGCGCCCACGACAATAGCGGTTGTACCAGAACCTGACACAGCCAAGATTAGGTCGTTGGTTCCCACGGCAGGCGTTATGGTCTCTCCGAGGACATGGGTCCTAAAACCGAGGTGCATCAGCCTCATGGCAAAGCCACGGGCCACAAAGCCGCTTCTGCCTGCTCCAACTACGAGGACGACCTTTCCCTCATTCCAGGTCTCTGTAAGCATGCCAACGAACTTGTCAACCTGTTTTTCGTCTATATCCTGAGAGAGCTCACGAATAAACAAGGAGAGCTTCTCCATGGTCGAATAAAAAGCTTCCAATCCCTCCATCCTAGTAAATTATTTATCCAAACTCCGTAATAATGTTTTCGAATGAGCATTGAGGCCAAATTGAAGGAACTGGGGATAGATTTGCCCAAGCCCCCCGAGCCCTTGGGGGCATACTTGCCCTGCGTGCGGGTGGGCGAGCTTCTATTTCTCAGCGGCGTCTTGCCCCTGGTCGAAGGCGAGCGTATAGCCACGGGAAAAGTGGGCGGGGAGCTTAGCATCGAGGAAGGACAAAAAGCCGCCAGACAAACGGCCTTAAACGCCCTATCGATTGCCAGGAAAAATCTTGAAACTCTGGACAAGGTGGCCAGGGTTGTAAAAGTTGTAGGTTACGTTGCCTCAGCCGAGAGTTTCAATAATCAACCAGCCGTGGTGAACGGCGCCTCAGACCTTTTCGTTGAAGTCTTCGGAGAGAGCGGTAGGCACGCCCGAGTGGCCACAGGGGTAAATGAACTTCCCATGAATTCCCCCATAGAACTGGAAGTGATTTTCAGGATATCATAGGGTTCGGACTCGATAGCAAAAAATATACCCCACCATTTTTTTATACCAATGATGTGATGAAAAAAATCCTCATAGCAATCTTGTGTTTGACGGCCCTTGCTACCCAGGTCAGCGCTCAGGCCATAAACGTAAGCAAGTTCGTGCAGCCAGATGACGTAATCGTCGGAGATGAGATCCTCGTAACGATAGAAATCCAGAGCAACATCTCACAAAAGTTGCTGATAATAGAGAAGATGCCCGAGGCCTTCGACGTCGTTTCTTATGACTCAAGGCTCACTTGCTCGCAGGAGTTGCAGCCCCTCACCAACACTCGGATTATTAATTGCGAATGGGACGCTAAAAGAGCGGATGCCATTGCGTACAAGATTGTGGCAAGGGAAGGAGGAGTTTACCCTTTACCCGAGGTTATAGTGGTCACGGAGAAGGATGAAGAGGTGAGGTCCAGCAGTAATATTGCGATCCTCGTTGGCATCCCGCAAAATTTGCTGATAACGACAGCACCGCCCCCTATAACCCCGCCACCTGAAGATGAGTTTCCCCTGTTCAAATTTATACGGGGGGCGATAACAGCTGTAAGCAACTTCATTACAACGGTCTTCCCTGAGTCCGTCCGATTTTTTGTTTTGGGTTTAATACTGTTCCTCGCTTTGGTGCTTATCATCATAACGCCCTTCTACATCTTTTTGGGAAGGTATCAAGAAGAGGAATAATAGGGCTGGAAAGACAATTCGAAATCGTTCAAATTTTTTTGTATGAAACCCGTTTCTTCAAATTTGTAAACCAAACCTACATACGCCCTAAGAGACAAGTAATATATTGGCCCATGGGGCAACTCGAAAATCTATGGGTGGAAGGAAGGAGGCACCCCACGGCCCTAAAGTCCCCGTGGGTCTATTTTATAGTGCGTGAATAGGCTGTTTGCCAGCAGAAATAAATAGAACATACTACCATAATATTTTCCATAGATAGGCCTATAAAAAACATGTTTTTAGAGATCGCTGAAGGGAGGCAAAAGCTTTTTAACCAAAGCAACCATTAATAGCGAGTTCAACCCGATTTAGGTGTAGCTATGGGAATGTACAACTACTTGGCGAAGGCATGGAATAGGCCTGGCGAATCATATGTCAAGGCCCTCTTGAAGCAGCGTATACCAGAATGGAGAAAGGGCGAATCTGTGGTGAGAGTTGAGCATCCACTGAGGTTGGATAGGGCTCGATCTCAGGGCTACAAGGCAAAACAAGGCGTCATAGTTGTTCGATCCAGGATAAGGCGGGGCGGCAGGCGAAAGCAGAGGCTGAATACCGGTAGGAAGCCGGGCAGGATGGGTGTCAACAAGATCACTATGAAAAAGAGCCTCCAGGTGATCGCCGAGGACCGCGCCGCGAGGAAGTATCCGAACATGGAGATCCTAAATTCCTACTGGGTAGGAGAGGATGGGAGACACAAATACTACGAGGTCATCATGTACGACCCATCTCATCCAAGCGTGAGAAATGATAAGGATCTGAGGCGGCTTACGGTGAAGCAACACCAAGGAAGGGCCCATAGAGGCTTG
>CBDUVV010000067.1:0-7015 GCA_965370755.1 uncultured archaeon
CCAAAGATACGGAGCCGAATGGTACCCCACTGTCATATTCTTCGACAAAAACGGCGAGGAGGCCATGAGGATACAGGGTCTAATATTTGAGGAAGACTTCAGGGCAGCCATAGAGGAGTTGCTCCGCAGAGACTCTGGTTCCTCTGTCAGACCTGCCATCTCACCAGAAGATGTCTTAAGGAGGATGAATCAAGGGGAGAAATTGATCCTCGTGGACGTGAGGACACCTCAGGAATATGCATCGGGGCACATCCCAAGGGCTATATCTTTGCCTCTCTCAAGTATACAGAGCAGCGGTGCTAACATCAACTGGAACAGTGACGAAGAAATAATCGTGTACTGTCAGGGGGGAGTTAGGAGTAGAAGCGCTGCAAGGATGCTTTACCTGATGGGCTACACGAACGTCAAGGATATGGGCGGCATAGTGGAGTGGAGCCAGATCAACGGGCCCGTAGTGTATTAGCAGGGTAAATTGATATAACGTTATTTTGTGAGGTTGATTATGAGCATGATGGACGGATACGGGATGCCCGCAGGGTGGATGATATTTGGCATATTCTGGATACTAATCATTGTTGGTATAGTACTCTTGGTAAAATGGCTCTGGGAAGGCGGCAAAGAATACCAGGAGAATGCAATGGACATTCTCAAGAAAAGATATGCCAGCGGCGAGATAAGTAAACAAGAATTCGAGGAAAAAAAGAAGGACATCATTTAATCCACCCAAAAGAATAATAATAAACTCATTTCATTGTGCTAGGAGGTGAAAAAGTGAAGATAGTAAAGCTTTGTGTGGATGACAGTTGCCCTGTTGTCGAGGTAGGCGAAGACCACGTTAAGATAGGCGAAGAGGGCAATCTCTGCATTCTTAAACAAGACGAGTGGAAAGTTCTTAAGGAAAAGATAATCAGCGGTGAGCTTTAGGACCGTCTTTCTATTTTTTTATTGGATGTAGCCATATTGGAACTGAATGTTGATTCTTAATTCTATTCCCAACGTTAAACTTATACAGACGTATGAACATATAATCATATGTTGGAGGTGCTTGATTTGGCTCAATGGAGATGTGAACCATGTGGACATGCGAGCGATGAAAAACCTAGGGAGACATGTATGAAATGCGGCTCCAAGAACTCCGCAGTTGTGAAGATAATCGTCAAACATGGGCGCAGATACGTAAGTAGGGTGAAATAAAATGATGATAGAGCTACTTTATTTTGACGGGTGCCCCACTTATAAGACCACCATCGAAGACCTACAAGCGTTACTCACAGAGAAAGGCATTCGTGATGAGGTCAAACTCATCAGAGTGGACTCTGAGGAGGTGGCTAAAAAGCTCCATTTCCTTGGCTCGCCGACGGTCAGGATAAATAGTTTGGACATCGAGAAGAAGATGAGGGATTCCAAGGTTTATGGGCTAATGTGCAGAATATTTGTGACCGGGAAAGGGATAACTCCATCTCCACCGAAGGATATGATACGCAAAGCTTTGGAAGAGGCAGAGGCGTGAAAATTCAATCTAATTCCGAAGGGATGCTTGGGTGAACTAAATGCTAGGTGGGGACTTTCAGAAGGCCAAATGCAACTTATTTCAAGCACTTAGCGACGAGACTAGACTTAGGATATTAGAGGAACTGATGGAGAAGGAGAAGCTCAACGTTTCTGAGATCTGTGAGGGGACAGGCAAAGATCAAAGCAGCATCTCGCATCACTTGGCTTGCCTTAGGAACTGTGGCTTGGTTAAAGTGGAGAAGGAGGGCAAGTTCATGGTTTATTACCTCAACGGCCGTGATAGGGTGGCTAAGCTCTTGAAACTTGCAGACGAGCACGTCACCGAGGCCCTGGAGTCCATCCTCCGTTTTGAGGCTGCGGAGAGCTGAATGAAAATGAATAGCGATATCTCTGAGTTATCGGCCAAAGCAAAGACTGTTCTAGAAAAGAACTGGACGGGGAGCTATACGAGGCCATCACCAATACTCTATCCTCATCAGTGGAACTGGGACTCGGGATTCATATCGATAGGCTACTCCACATTTAGTCAAGAAAGAGCCCAAATGGAGTTGGAATCTCTTTTCAAGGCTCAATGGAAGAATGGAATGGTGCCTCAAATAGTCTTCAACCGGGAAGTTTCGGATGATTACTTCCCTGGTCCGAAGTTCTGGGACTCTACCCGCTCGAAGAACGCTCCTGCCGGGTATACTACGTCGGGTATAACTCAGCCCCCGATTCACGCCACGGCTGCCCTGCGCATATACGAAAGGGCGAAGGACAAAAAATTGGCCCAGGAGTTCCTGGAGCGGATGTATCCCAAGCTATTGGCTTCTCACAGGTACTTCTACGAGGAAAGGGATCCATGGGACGAGGGGCTCGTTTACATAAGGCACCCTTGGGAGTCAGGGATAGATAACTCCCCCACTTGGGACCGCCCTCTGATGAAAATAAACGTTGAAAACGTACCAAATTACGAGAGAAAGGATTTAGAAAAGGGCATTCCCGCGGAAGAGAGGCCCAAGAGCGAAGATTACGATAAGTACGTTTGGCTCGTGGAGTTATTCAAGAAGCACGATTACAACGAGGAGAATATCCGTAAAGAGTGTCCCTTCTTGATACAGGACCCCATGGTGAACGCCATCCTGGTCAAGGCGAACCAAGATCTCGTTCAGATAGGTGCTAACATTGGTGCTGACACTTCTGAGATCAGTGATTGGGAGAAGCGGACGATAAAGGCCATTAATAAAAAGCTCTGGCACAAGGTGCATGGTATTTACGACGACTATGACCTTACGGCAGATGAGCTGATAGAGGTCGATTCCGCGGCCGGATTTATCCCCTTGTACGCTGGTGTGACCAGTAAATCCCAGGCTCAAAAGCTCTACGACTACTTGGATTCCAACAGCTTCTGCAGCATGCACGATGGGAAGTGCTTCTCGGTGCCCAACTACAATCTGGAGGGAGAGTACTTCGAATCCGCGAACTACTGGCGGGGGCCGATATGGATAAACATAAACTGGATGCTTTATCAAGGACTACAGCGATATGGCTTCGAGGATAAGGCCCGGAGCGTCAGAGCGGATATCATCGAACTGGTAAAGCGCTTTGGTTTCTACGAATACTTCGACCCGATAAAGGGCAGAGGATATGGATCGAAGGACTTCTCGTGGACTGCAGCCCTCTTTTTGGATATCGTATATGAGGAAAACAGCCTTTGAGTGACAGAAAAATATGTCAAGGATAAATAAAATAGGGGGTGTAAGATGAACGTTATTGTCTACAGTGCCGTTTGGTGTCCCTGGTGTCATAAGACCAAGGAATTCCTCAAAGAGAACAACATTGAATTTGAGGAAAGGGACATAGAGAATACGGAAGGTGCAGCAGAGGAGGTTATAACGAAGTCGGGTCAAAAGGGCATCCCCGTCACTGACGTGGATGGAACTATAATCGTTGGATACGATAAGGAGGCCTTGAAAAAGGCACTAAATATAGAGGGGTAGTGGATGCACGATAAAACCCTTATTTATGATACCGTAATCATCGGTGGTGGGGTGGCGGGCTTGGCAGCTGCGATGTACGCTGGCAGGTTCCAAATGAAGACTCTGGTTCTGGGCGAGACCACTGGAGGCACCATCATCTTGACCGATATCGTTGAGAATTACCCTGGTTTTAAAAAGCTCACGGGCCTTGAGCTGGCTGATAAGATCAAAGAACACGCACTGGAATATAACGTGGACCTCAACGAAGATCGCGTCGTAAAAGTTGGAAAATGCAAGGCGGGATGCTTCACCGTTGCCACCAAAAAACAGAGCTTTCATGCCAAGACCATTATTTTCGCAACGGGTACGGAATGGAAGAAACTCGACGTGCCCGGGGAAAAGGAATTTGCCAATAAAGGCGTGCATTACTGTGCCCTCTGCGATGGGCCCTTCTATAGAGAGAAGGTCATAGGTGTTGTGGGTGGCAGCGATTCCGCCGCGAAGGAGGCTCTTCTTTTAACGGGTTTTGGAAAGAAAGTGTACATAATTTATCGGGGTGAGAAGATTAGGCCGGAGCCTATAAACAGGAGACGCGTGGAGGAGAACGAGAAGATCGAGGTGATACTGAATACGAACGTCCTCGAAGTCAAGGGAGACGAATTCGTCAAAAGCGTTGTACTGGATAGACCTTACAACGGAGAAAAGGAACTGCCCCTTGACGCAATATTCGTAGAAATAGGCCACAATGCACTTTCCCAATTGGCCCAAGATATCGGCGTCGATACCAATGAGAAGGGCGAGATTAAGATAGATCGAGAGAGCAAGACCAATGTAAACGGTATATTTGCTGCGGGGGATGTTGTAGATACTAACTTCAAACAGGCCATCACGGGGGTTGCTGAAGGCGTGACCGCAACGTACAGTGCCTATCAGTACATAAATGAAAACGAGGTCATTTGTGTATGCGACGACGAGGAGCTTTAGGTAGTTTTTAGAGGATACTCATGGGGCGAGTTGTAAGCCGTGAAGACACCAAAAAGGCAGTCAATTTGTTGAGAGAGAAACAACCCAGGATATTCCAGGATTTCAAGAAGGCTCTAGGGCTAAGAGATTTTGACTTAAAAAGACTATTGAAGAACCTCGAGACCGAAAAGGTGGTAATAAGAGAGTCGTTAAGCGGAGTGGAAAAATTCTGGTTAAATGAGTCTCAAGCAGTGAATTTTTGGGGAAGAAATCCATTGCAGAAGAAGCGCCTGAAACACCCCAAGGGGAAGAAATCGGTGGACGAACCAGAGCCAGAGAATCCTGCCTATGGATGATTTTTTCTCAAAACATGTGGCTTTATCATGGGAATAGAGGGAATCTTTGATTTAAAAAACATAGCCGTGGTCGGTTGCTCAAGAAGCGAAACTAAGGATGCCCATCTTATTCCAAAATACCTAAAAAACCACGGATACCGCATCATACCCATAAATCCTTTTTCAGAAGAGATACTGGGAGAAAAGTGCTATCCAAGCCTATTGGAGATGCCCGAGGATCTCAAGAGGACGGTTGATATAGTGAACATCTTCCGCCCTAGCAAGGATGTGCCGCCTATCGTGGACCAAGCAGTGGAATTAAGGAAAAAATACGGAGCGCCCGATGTAATTTGGATGCAGCTTGGGATAGTAAACGAGGAAGCAGCGAGGAAAGCTGGGGACGCGGGCATCGCCGTTGTCATGGACTTATGCATGAAGATAGAACATATGCGGCACCGAACCTGAGAAACAGTCCCCGAGCTATAGCATCTTCTTGTACCATATGAACCAGGGCGTATCCAGCAGCCCGATAATGTTCTTGCTTATGATTTGCCCTATTATGAGGGGCACCACCGGCATGACGCCATAGAAGGCCAAGGGGACGAATATCAAGCTGTCTAAGGTCAAACCTGTGAAGTCGCTGGCCACACTTCGGAGGAGGACTTTATCTTCATATCTCTCCTTCAGCTTAGAGAATATCACAGCGTCAAGGTTATTCGTTATCAAAAAGCTAATCCAGCTCGCGAGGGTAATCCTCACACCCAAATTGAAAATGCTCTGCCATGCTGTCTCATGTTCGAAGAAGGGGGCTGGGCTCAGCACATTTGTCATCACGATGAAGGTCACCAGCAAAATCTGGGTGACGAAGGCGATTCCAATGGCAAGATGCGTCATCTTCCTTCCGTAGACCTCATTTATCATGTCGATCACCTGGGCGATGAAGGGATAGATGAACACCGCCGCTGGGGCGAAGAAACTGTAAAATCCCAGGTCGAAGTCGATGATTCTGGTTGCTATGATCTGAGAAGCGCCTAGGTAAATAGTGTAAAATGCTGTTAAGGCGGCGAAGCCATGTTCTTTAAAATTCTTTACTATGTATGCGCTTGCATAGGTGACGATGGTCAGGCTGATGACCCAGTAGACCCAAACCAGAGGTGTCATTCGACTCTACCCCCCAGAAGGTCCTCGTAGACTTTCCGCATGTAGAACAAGGCGGAAGCAGTCTCTTCGTCGACAGCACATCTACATTCGTTGCATTTATCGTGTATCAACCATCCGCACTTGGGGCACACATCAGAAGTCTTCGTTGAGAATTTCTCCCCACAACTGAAGCAGTAAACTTCTGGCTCGCTTAGAAATTTTAGGTAGTTTTCTACAAGTCTTGAAAGGGGGGTGCCTTTCTTATGAGCGATTTCTTTGGCCCTACGTAAAATGGCGCCATCCACGGAAAGAGTCAGTTTTGATCTTGGATGAATATTAACGTTCATACGTATAAACACGTAAACATACGTATTTAAAGGTTTAGTTTGTCGAATAAAGTTGGATTTTGAGTTACATTGAGCTCGCAATTTCGTTTTGTATACTCGCGTTGTAAGTTCCAACAGCTTGTTGGACGGATTGGTTCATTGCCAGAGCAGCTTGCCTAGTCATCTTCGAATAGAGGGCGAATATAACCACAGCCGCAACTATTATGCCGCCTGCCAGAAGGATGTATTCAATGGCTCCTTGACCTCGTTCTTCTTTTAAAAAAACTACAATTGTTTTCAGCCTCATTGTATTAAGGATAATTAAAGATAATCGTATAAACAAATTATGCTAAACTAAACACTTAACTCCTAATATAGAATTTGTTTTTCTAAGCAAAACCCAATTTCGTGTTGTGGGCATTTTTCGGTTGATTATTCCCATTACATTTCACCCCTTAACTTCGACCCCTGAAAGCAATTTACCTAATTCTTCTTTGGTTTTAAGCGTTGCATCATTTAATTCCATTCCTTCATTTTCAACATAGTGAGTCATACCCCAACCTACTGCTTTCAACAATAGAAATTCACTTTCCTTTAGATTAGGGTATCCAAATTGATTGACCGGATAATGAATCACAGACCCTAAAAAATTATAGGGATTTGGATGCTGGAGTAATAACCTTGTTATTTCAGTATTAAGTCTTAAGATTTCGTCTTCTATTTTTGACATTTCTTTATCCAACGCATACAATTCTGTGGGTAGTCCAAAGTCTTCTAAAAT
>CBDUVV010000068.1:0-6914 GCA_965370755.1 uncultured archaeon
ATTCAGCCCTCTTTTTAGCTCTATTATTGGTGAGCGTTGCCGGCATTTTCCTCCTGATGGGCGCAGAGTTCATCGCGGCAATACAGGTCCTCGTCTACGCCGGAGGCGTTATAGTCCTCGTGTTGTTTGCCATAATGCTGACCCAGAAGGTAGCCGAAGAACCTGGGGAGGTGAACTGATGCTGGACAAGCTAAAAGGCGGTGCGATCGTTGCGCTGTTCCTCTTCTTAAGTTACTTGTTTTACGCTGACGTTCTCTTCGATATGCCTGTTGGAATGCACTATGGAAACGTGGGGAGGACGAGCGCCATCGGCATGTCGCTATTCACCCTAGACGGATACGTGGTGCCCTTCGAGATCGTCGGGCTCTTGCTTCTGGCAGCCATGATAGGTGGACTAGTCATAGCAAAAGAGGAGGCCCCTATAGGATGATACCCCTCATATACGTCTTATCGCTATCCACATTGCTCTTCGCCATAGGCGCCATGGGCGTCTTGACCAAGAAGAATGCTGTCAGGGTGCTCATGTCCATCGAGATAATGGTGAACGCAGCCAACATCAACCTAATCGCCTTCTCGGTTTATAGGCCGGTATTCGATCCCAGCGGACAAGTCTTTGTTGTCTTCAGCATAGCCATCACCGCGGCGGAAGTTGCCGTGGGGCTCGCCATTTACATTCTCATAACCAGGACCCACAGGACCATCGAACTCAATAAGATAAACCTGATGAGGTGGTGAAGTGCTCGAGTACAGCTTCCTAATACCCCTCTTTCCCTTTCTGGCATTCATATTCATCCTCTTCTATGGAAAGCGGACACCTGAAGAAGGAGGATATGTTGCCCTAGGGGCCGCAGTCTTAGCCTTTCTCACATCGCTGGTAATGGTGGCCACCGTCATATTCAGCGATCATCTAGAGGTGATAGAGGGTATAACCTGGATCAACGAAGGGATAAAATTCGGCCTCCTAATAGATCAGCTAACAGCGGTTATGCTCATCGTGGTATCCGTCGTGGGCATGCTTATCGTGGTTTACAGTCTCGGCTACATGCACGAGGACCCGAGCAAGCAAAGGTACTACGCGGAGATATGCCTCTTCATAACCTCCATGTTTATCCTGGTGATATCCAGCAACCTTCTTGAGATGTTCATGGCCTGGGAGATTATGGGGCTATGCTCGTATCTTCTCATCGGCTTTTGGCACGAGAAACCCGAGGCGCGCAGCGCCCAGATGAAGGCATTCTTCGTAACAAAGCTCGGAGACGTCTTTTTCCTCATAGGCATTGCCCTGATATACGTCGAGCTCGGCACCCTGAACATGGTGGAGATATTCGAGAACGGGTATCTATTGAAGGAGTCCACTTTCCTGGGAATAAATACCGCCACTGCCGCAACTCTCTTATTGTTCGGCGGGGCAGTGGGAAAATCCGCTCAATTTCCCCTTCACATATGGCTGCCAAACGCCATGGAGGGCCCGACAACTGTTAGCGCATTGATCCACGCTGCAACAATGGTCAAGGCAGGAATCTACCTCATAGCCAGGTTTTTCCCACTTTTCGTGTTGAGCACTACCACCATGACCACGATTGCCATGATTGGTGGTTTAACTGCCCTTATTGCCGCCACCATGGCTATAGTTATGACCGACATAAAGAGGATCGTCGCCTACTCCACCATAAGTCATCTCGGCTTCATGACCCTCGCTTTGGGCGCCGGTGGCTATGCAGCAGGGATATTCCACCTCTTCAACCACTCCTTTTTTAAGGCCCTTCTCTTCCTGGCTTCAGGGGCCATAATCCACGCGACCCATACCAACGATATAAGGGAGATGGGTGGCCTCAGAAAGAAGATGCCGAAGACCTTCATCGTCGCCTTCATAGGGGCATGGTCGCTCTCGGGCTTCCCATTCTTAAGCGGCTTTTGGAGCAAGGACGCAATCCTCGCATCCGTTTACACAACGACGTATCTACCTTACCCCTTCAACAGGATTGCATTCCTCCTCGGCATGGGCGCCGCCCTAATGAGCGGAATATACATCTTCAGGTGGTTCTTCATCATATTCTTCGGCGAGGAGGGCGAGAAATCAAAACACGCCCACGAAGCCCCTAATGTCATGGTCTACCCCTTGATCGTGCTCGCCGTTGGCGCCGCGGCATCGTGGCTGATTATTTTCGCTGGCTTTGATGAGTGGATCACCCATGCCTTGCCCCATGGGATATTGGAGCAAGAACATGAGGCAGAAGGCGGCCATGGAATAGTAGTTGCCCTCTCCATAGCCTTCGCGGCCATAGGCGTGGGAACTGCCGCGCTCATTTACTACAAGAAGATGATATCAAGCAGCAGCATCGTTGCGAAGTTCAAACCCATTCATACCGTCATCGTAAACAAGTACTACCTCGACAATTTCTACTACTACGGAATTTGGTACATGGCATACTTTGCATGCCCCACTATTTGGCACTTTGACAAGCTGATAATCAATGGGTTCGTGAATTTCACGGGCCACGCCACCACCTTCTTTGCTACGAGGATAATTGAGCCCTTCAACATGAAAGTGATAGACAAGGGCATCGTGGACAACGCGGGCAACGTAACCGTGCGCCTCGCCATGGACAACGGGGAGTTCGACCACGAAGTCGTGGATGGAACGGTAAACGCCATCTCCACCCTCTCGTTTTATGGTGGCAGGGTCTTTCGGCTGGTGCAGACAGGTATAATCCAGAACTATGCTGGTGCCATTATGATTGGGTTCAGCTTAATCGCAATCATTATAAGAGTGACATGAGGTGAATAAAAAGTCGGAAAGGTGAGTGATAAAGAATGGAATACATATTACCCCTATTGGTATTGATGCCGCTCTTCGGCATGCTGCTGGTCTATCTTAGCAGCAAGATTAGCGAGGAGTACCCCAAGTGGGTCGCCCTCGGAATGACAATAGCGATATTCATTGTCTCCTTGGTGGCATGGAAGAGATTCGATTATTCGGAGCCAGGCTATCAACTGATTACCAACGTTCCTTGGATTAAGGCTCTGGGAGTTAGCTTCCTGTTCGGTGTTGACGGGGTCAGCTTGCCTCTTGTGATCCTCAGCGCCTTCGTCTTCGTGACTGCCGTTGGCATATCCTGGCGGGACATAACGAAGAAGCACTTCGAGCAGCCTAGGCCAACCATGTATTATAGTCTTATACTTCTCAACGAGGCTGGGCTAATTGGCGTTTTCATCTCTTTGGATTTCTTCCTTTTCTTCATATTCTGGGAGATAGTCCTCGTGCCCATGTACCTCCTAATCGCCCAATGGGGCGGTCCAAGAAGGGAGTACGCCTCAATCAAGTTCTTTATTTTCACTCACCTCGGCGGACTCTTCATGCTCTTGGGCATCATAGCTTTGTATCTTCTTGCCGACGTGGGCTCCTTTAGCATGATAGAGATAGCAAAGGCAGTCCCAGCGATGCCCGATGTCTTTACTCTGAGCGTACAGGTGCCCATATTCATTGCCCTCTTTATCGGCTTTGCATTCAAGATGCCTTTAGTGCCCTTCCACACGTGGCTCCCTGACGCCCATGGCGAGGCTCCCACGGCTGGAAGCGTCATACTAGCGGGGCTACTGCTTAAGATGGGTGGCTATGGTTTGATACGGCTGGGCATCATGATGCTTCCAGATGCCGCTGTCTACCTGGGACCGGCCTTAGTGGTGATAGCTCTCATAACCATATATTACGGCGCTTTATTGGCCATGGCCCAACAGGACCTCAAGTACCTCATAGCCTGCAGTAGCATAAGCCACATGGGCTACGTGGTCCTAGGGGTGGCGGCCTTAAACGAGCTTGGCATCGGCGGCGCCATTTTCCAGATGGTGAGCCACGGCTTTATTAGTCCACTGCTCTTCATGCTAGCAGGTACTGCCCACCATTTAACAAACACCAGGATGATCAACCAGCTTGGTGGCTTGAGCAAGAAGATGCCGGTGTTCGCTACACTTCTGTTCTTCGCATCCATGGCATCCCTAGGGCTTCCAGCCCTAAGCGGATTCGTGGCTGAGTTCATGGTGATAGTGGGCGCGTTCCAGGTGTTCAGGCTGGCTGCGGCGCTTTCAGTGTTCGCCATCATAATTACGGCGGCATACTACCTCTGGATGATAAAGCGCACGGTATACGGTGAACCAAGCAAGCTGGTAGAAAAAGCTCATGATATCGAATGGTATGAGCTGGCTCCTATGGTGGTGCTGATAATAGCCATTGTGATCTTCGGCATCTATCCACCGGCCTTAATTGACATGACGACCGCTACCACCCGGTTCATAGAAGCCACATTCTGGGGCTGATCCCGAGATGAGTTACTCCCTCCTCTATCCAGAGGTTATCCTCACGTTAGCCCTTGTGGCGGTCCTCCTCGTGGACCTATTTGTGAAGGACAAGAATTTGGTGGGATACCTCACCTTGGGAGGCCTTGCCCTTTCTTTTGCCGCCCTCCTTAATACCCTAGGAGCTCAGACCACTCCTTTCTTCGGCGGGGCTCTGACCGTCGGCGCCTTCTCACAGTTCTTCAAGATGATGGTGATACCTGGAACTGTCCTATGCGTCCTTGGGGCCATGGCGTACTTGAAGGACAAACCCAACATGGGGGAGCACTATCTCTTACTATTGTTCGCGACCCTGGGGATAATGTTCGTCGCCTCGGCCACCGACCTTGTCACTCTCTTCGTCGCTTGGGAGCTTACCAGCATATCGAGCTATGTGCTTGTCGGCTACCTCAAGGATAAACGTTCAAGCGAAGCGGCCATGAAGTATTTCATAGTGGGGAGCTTCTCTGCCGCACTCCTTCTCTTTGGCATGTCTCTGCTCTACGGCGCCACCGGTACGACCAATCTATACGTTGCAAAGCACGTTGTCTCTTTGTTACCCACGTCCATAGCCCTCCTAGGCCTCGTCTTTATGATAGCGGGCTTCGGCTTCGAACTCACGGCGGTGCCCTTCCATATGTGGGTACCGGATACATACGAGGGCGCCCCTACAACCGTGAGCGCCTTCATTGCCATATGCCCGAAAGTCATGGCTTTTGCCGCAGCCTTCAGGGTAATAATATGGGTGTTGTGGCCCTTCAAAGTAGAGTGGGCATTGGTATTCGGATTGTTGGCCTTGGCCACCATGACCCTCGGTAACGTTGTTGCCCTCACCCAGGAGAACATGAAGCGGATGCTCGCCTACTCCAGCATAGGCCACGCTGGCTACGTTCTCATCGCCTTTGCAGTTGCCTCAGAATACGGCATCGCAGGGGCCCTGCTCCACCTCCTCGCAAACGTCTTCATGAAGGGAGGCGCCTTTTTAGCTGCCGCCCTCGTTGCCATGACCACCAAGGCGGAGGACATACGAGACTACGCAGGTCTAAACCGCAGGGCACCGATAACCGCATTCTGCCTAGCAATACTGATGTTCTCCCTCATAGGAATACCGCCGCTGGCCGGGTTCATAAGCAAGTTCATAATTGTGATGTCCACCATAGACGCGGGGGGCTGGAGGATATGGCTGGCAGTGGGCCTAATCATCAACAGTGCCCTATCCGTCTGGTTCTACGTTCGGGTCATCAAGTACATGTACATAGTGCCCTCCGATAACACAACGAGGGTAAAGGAGCCAACAGCATTGTTGGCAGCCATTATAATCGCGGTGATCGCAACCTTCGCTATCGGACTATATCCAAATCCTTTCATAGAATTCGCCTTGAGGGCCGCTCAAGAGATACTATGATCGAGGTCGACGGCTCATACGGGGAAGGCGGCGGGCAGATCCTTAGGACAAGCGTTGCTCTCTGTGCTGTTCTCGGGAAACAAGTTCGCATATTCAACATAAGGACGAACAGGCCCAAGCCAGGTCTCGCTCAGCAGCATTTAATGGGCCTGCGAGCAGTTCAAAAACTCACAAATGCTGAGGTCGAGGGCTTCAGTCTAGGCTCGACGGAGGTGATATTTCGTCCCAAGTCCTTGAAAGGCGGCAGATACAATATCGATATTGGCACCGCTGGTAGCATATCCCTCATCCTTCAAGTCGTCTCGCTTCCAGCTTCCTTTGCGGATGGTCCGGTAGAGCTAGTGATATCCGGCGGTACGGATGTGCAATGGTCGCCTCCAGCAGACTACATGAGGAATGTGTTCTATCCAATTATTGGTAAGATGGGTGTTAGGGCCAGATGCGAATTGATAAGACGAGGCTACTATCCAAAAGGTGGGGGCCAGATCAAGGCGTCTTTTGAGCCGATAAAGCAGCTGAAACCACTTGATCTATCAGCACGCGGGGAGCTAAAAGGGATTTATGGCAATGCTCATTCCAACAACTTGCCGCTACATGTCGTGGAGCGTGAGGTAAGTTCTGCCAAAAAGGTCCTTAAGGCCTACGATACGAAAATCAAACAGGAGGTTGGGCGGGGGCTTTCAACGGGCACCGGCATCACACTTTGGTCAGAGTACGAAAAGACCATCCTTGGAGCAAGTTCCCTTGGTGCGCCTGGGAAGAAAGCAGAAAAAGTAGGGGCGGAAGCCGCTGGGATGCTTTTGAAGACGATGCAGGCTGTGGGCGCTCTCGATGTTCATATGGGGGATCAGATAATCCCCTACATTGGATTGGCCGCCAGCAGGTCCAAATTTTCAGCGGGAGAGCTATCAGGTCATCTTATGACCAACGTGCATGTAGTGGAGGATATCCTTGGAGTAAAGTTCAGGATGAACGAAGAAGAACAAGGATACATCATCGAGGTAGAGGGAATCGGTTTTGGGGTTTGAGGCTCTGTGTAAAGTTTATATCCGTGGTTATGCAAGGTCATCGTTGCCTTTTTGCGGGGGTAGCCAAGTCAGGTCAAAGGCGCAGGATTTAGGGTCCTGTCCGTCAGTCGGTTCGTGGGTTCGAATCCCTCCTCCCGCACTTTTTCACC
>CBDUVV010000069.1:0-6893 GCA_965370755.1 uncultured archaeon
GTATCTTAGTTGTGTCCTAGCGACAACTTGTAGTGTTTTGTATATTGGATAAAGCACTAAAATTGCTAGAGATATGAAAGTGTAGAGCTGGATCCTGCCCCAAAGCACAAGCAATTTTAATCTCCAGGGTACCTCTGGAGGTGTTCTTTTTCCTTGAAATGTGAGCATTATGTTATCGATATCATCCATTAATCCCTGTAAGTCTACCAACGTGGGATTTCTTTTGGATTGTATAAAGGATTTCTTGGATTTTAGATAAAGTTCTGGGTCCTTCGTTGCTAACGTATCTCTCATCGCAGTGTAAATGGTCAAAGCGTTGTTAAGCTCAGAAATCGCTAGGCCTCTTTCACCCCGGTCTACGTGGGCTTTAGCGGTTAATAGATAATCCCTCACCAATGCGAGCTGGGTGACTTCTTCGCTTCCGAGCCCACCGAATTCCAAGGTTCTGGCCCCAAGGTCGAAGCTGTGTCCCTTTCCATAGCCCTCGAAGCCGCCTGCGTTGTCCATCACCGCGACCCCGAAGCGGTATATATTTGCTACGTCGAAATGGACGTCGTCATCGTGTCCTGTCTCAAGCTTTCTCTTGATCTCAAGGCTCCAAACACCGTTAGCCCACACACCCTTAGCCTCTACATCTCCCCTGCTGCCACCGGGTTTCTCCAAGACATACGCCGGAGCAATGTCTCCTTTCTCAAAAAGTGCTGCGTAGGCTATATCCATGGCTTCGCCGTTATCCACCTCGATTTGATAGATGAATCTCGCGTCTTCAGAGTCCACTGGATTCGGCTCAAAATACATTGGACCAGGTTCGTCCTCCGCTGAATTCGGCCTGTAGCCGCCCGCTGTTTTGGAATCAGCCCGATGGGCAGCCTCAACGGCACTTCCCCCGATTCCCCTCACAATCGTGTCGTCCATCCATTTATCATCAACATATCCCACGGGATTGGTCCGTGCGGCCTTCCAATGCCAAATATCACCTCTTGCATCTGGGTCGTTGGTATGCATCCTATCCCCATGGCAGAGCATCGCACAACCCCCAATATTGAAACCATTGATAGAATCACCAATATTCCAAAAAATAGCATACCTATCCTCGTCTTCTTCCGACTTCACCCATTCAGTACCATCAAAAGTCCAAAGCTTTTTATCAACACTCTCAGTTGGATCTGGCCAGGTTGTTAGAATATAGATGTAGTCAGAATCGTACAAAGCGCGGAGAGATACATCGATGATTCCGATGCTCCCATCTTGGATTCTGATTATTAGTTCTTTAGCGGTCCCCCAGGAGTTCTCATTTGGATCACCATCTATTTGGATTTCTTCATTTGTTCGCTCAGCTGTGAGGATGGTACTCCGAGAAACGGATGCATAGATTAAGCTAGGGGTGCTCAGGAGAATTATAAACAGAGTTATATACGTTCTTGAGCACATTTTATTCTCATTATCCCTCCATCTTGGTATCCTAATTTAGATGATGGTTTGAACATCCACATGTGGTAGCTCCAAACTCTTTTTATCATACCCTCCAATCGACGAATTCAACCGTCCCATCTCAATAATCCCCGATTTATCTTTGAAAGGAAGTATTTTTAAAATCATCTTCATTCTTTTAAATTAAAATTGAACTGATATATCAAATTTTTTTATAAAGAATTTTAAATCAATTAAATTTGATTTAATATGAACCAAATCATTTATTATACCACAGTGAACTGACGATTCTAATGACGTTCCTGCTACATCCGGCTACAATGCAGAACTCTTTTTAAAAGAGATAATGCCCCTAAAATAAGGCGCATCTCTCTTCTCCCGGGAAAATGAAACGTCTGTATAAAAGTTGTATAATCGAAAGATTTAAATATATGAATTAGGCATACCTAACTACAGGTGCGGGGGAGTATGTGGAATTAGCATGACCCACTCACCACGCTACTACCTCGCTGTTTTTCTCTCCGGCACCTCCTTCCTTTTCCCATCCAAATCTAAGGCTCCACTTATTTTGAGGTAGATAATCCTCGGCCCACTGTAATCTTTTTTCTCAGTACAAGTTTTGTTGCTTCAATTATTGCGAAGACAACAAGGGCAAAGATGACAATTATGGTGAGATCAGAGAATGTGGGCTTCATTATGCCGAAGGCATCACGAACACCTGGAATTTGGATTAACACAGCGATCAATACGATCTCCCATATCAGGGCTAAGATGAGCCATTTGTGGGGAGGTGCTTTGAAGATACTGTATGTGAGGGAGCGGCAGTTGAGAGCGATGACTAGCTCTATAATTATGAACATGAAGAAAAGGACTGTCCTGGCGTGAGTTAAATCTGGGAGGGCGCGGAAGAAGATAAAGTAGTACAAGGGAACCTCGATTAAGACCGCCCGCAATATAAACGACTTTACGTCCCATCCAAAGACGCTCGCTTTGGGGTCCCTTGGAGGTCTTCTCATGATATCTGGATCGGGAGGCGCCACTCCCAATGCAAGGGCTGGAAGCCCATCTGTGGCAAGATTGATGTATAATATGGCTGCGGGTAGGAGCGGTAAAAACTCGGGCCCCATTGCCAAAACTATCCCCCCTATGACGACCACCTCGGCCACATTACTCTCTATGAGATAGACGAGGTATTTCTTTATATTATCGTAGATCCACCGGCCACGTTCAATGGCACTCACGATGGTCGCAAAGTTGTCATCGCTGAGGATCATATCGGCTGCCTCCTTCGTTACATCAGTGCCGGTAATACCCATGGCTATCCCGATGTCAGCGTGTTTCAGCGCAGGGGCATCGTTCACCCCGTCACCGGTCATGGCAACCACCTCGCCCCTCGTTTTCCACGCTTTTACGATCTTGATCTTATCCAACGGCGATACCCTGGCATAAACAGTCACCTTGTCTACGATCTTCTCGAAATCAGAATCTCCCAACTTTTCTAACTCCGCCCCCGTCAGCACCATGTCGCCATCTTGGTAAATGCCGATTTCCTTTGCTACGGCGACCGCTGTGAGTTTATGATCTCCAGTAATCATTATGGGCTTGATATGCACCTGTTTGCATACCTTCGTGGCTTCTACTGCTTCCTCTCTTGGTGGATCGATCATTCCTTCAAGACCAAGGAAGACCATGCCCCTTTCAACGGCCTCCTCGGTGAGAGTAATCCCCCCTGGAAGTTCACGACTAGCTATCCCAATAACCCTTAACGCCCCCTTGGCCATCTCCCCGTTTATTTTTAAAATCTCGGTTTTCTCGTCCCTTGTCAGCTTTCTTATTCCAACATCGTCTTGGACATGGGAACATCGTTCTAAGACCACTTCTGGGGCTCCTTTCATGAAAGCCATCAACGTTCCATCTGCCTGCTTGTGAATGGTGGTCATCCTCTTCCTTTCCGAACTAAATGGTATCTCATCGAATCTGGGATATTCCCGCCGAATATAACCGTGATTTAAACCCGCCTTTGTCGCTGCTACAACGAGAGCACCCTCCGTGGGGTCACCTTTGATACTCCATTTATCGTCCTTCTTCTCTAACAGAGAATCATTGCAAAGCAGTCCACCTTGTAAAAGTAAATACAGTGATTTGTTATCTTCGATGCTTTTTACGTTAGAGCCTTTTAATTCCCCTTCAGGTGTATATCCAGTACCCGTCACCTCTATTAGCCCGCTCGTACTGAATATCTTCGTTACCGTCATTTCCCCCTTTGTTAGCGTACCCGTCTTATCCGAGCAAATCACAGTTGTGGAACCGAGGGTCTCAACTGCTGGCATCCTCCTTATCAGGGCATTTTTCTTGGCCATCTCATGCATACCTATGGCGAGGGCACCAGTGACGATGGCCGCCAGTGCCTCAGGGACAGCAGCCACAGCAAGGGCTATTCCGAACATAACCATTGTTATTAAAAACTCCATGCTGATATCACCCCCCAAAGCCTCTCTGCTAACGCTGATTCCCACAACCAAGAAGATGACACCTAGAGAGATGGCGCCGAGCCACTTGCCAATCTCATTTGTCCTTTTCTCCAATGGAGTTACATCTTTTTTAACAGCAGTCAGTTCCTTAGCAATAATACCAAACTCTGTGTTCATACCCGTTGAAGTGACAACGGCTCTTCCCCTGCCGTATACAATTGTGGTGCCGGTGAAGACCATGTTTTTTCTGTCACTTACTCGCGCATCCTCGGCCAAAGGTTTTGAATCCTTGACTATTGGAACGGATTCTCCTGTAAGTGGAGCCTCGTCACATTTCAGCGAATGAACTTTGAGCAGCCTGGCGTCAGCGGAGATTTTGTCTCCAGCCTCCAGGAGCAGTACATCACCTGGAACGAGCATTTTGGAGGGAACCTCCTCCTCCTTTCCATTTCTCAAGACCGTTATGGTTGGAGAAAGCATCTTCTTCAATGCCTCAAGGGCCCTCTCTGCGCGAAACTCCTGGACGAAACCCAGAACCGCGCTAAAGACCACTATCACCCCGATAATAACGGCATCCACAAACTCCCCGATGAGCGCGGAAAGCACTATAGCGATGATAAGAATGATAATGAGGATGTTTCTGAACTGATGAATGAAAATAGAGAAGGGCGAAATCCTCACTTCTTTTTTCAATTCATTGAAGCCGTATCTTTCAAGGCGCTTTTCAACTTCCTCATCGGTTAGACCGTGATGGGGATCGGCATCAAGTTCTTTTAAGATTTGATCTGCATCCATCGAATGCCACTGTACATTTACCATACAGACTTATCTCCGTATCCACCGTCTTCAGGGCGTATGCTTTTCACTAGGAAAGAAAATTTCCATTAGACCCCCAATCCCATTTGGCCAGCATGTAATAAATACGTTATTAGCTTAATTCTCCAGAAACTTTTATTTAGGGGCTCCTAACCTATATAAACGTACTATGCAGCGTTCGGAGAACGTAGAGGAGTATCTCGAAGCCCTCTGGATTCTAAGAGAAAAGGGCTCAGATGTAGCGAGGATAAATCAGGTTTCGGAGCACTTGGGGATAGCGCCGCCCAGCGCAGTCGAGATGCTCAAAAAAATGGGGGATAAAAAACTAGTCAAATACTTGACAAGGGAGGGTGTATCCCTCACCGCAGAGGGGGAGAAGGCGGCCAGGCAGATAATAAGGAACCACAGGCTCGCGGAGCTCTTGCTCACCGAAATTCTTGAAATGAATGTGGACGAGGAGGCCGCTTGCGGCCTAGAACATCATTTAGGCGAGAAGGTTGCTGACGCAGTCTGCACAAAACTAAATCATCCAAGAAAATGTCCTCACGGCAACGATATACCCCGGGGGAAATGCTGTCCAAAAAATTAACGCGGCTTAGTTTTTTCTTTCTCTCCAAGTTTTTGCGTCATTTTCATGGATAAACCTGGGACGAACCATCCCTCCGCGTGAACTACCAACTCCTTTAAGAACTTCCATTCGTCTTCCTTAATCGATTCGACCATTTTCCTATACTCTCTTCAATTGAGGGTTGTAAACCAACTCTCCCCTTACACTATTATACTATATTCATTATCGTTTCTAATCTTTATTGTGAAATAATTAGATCAAGTAATTGGATGCAATACACGTCAAGCAAAGCCCGTTAGCGTCTTCATTGCAGCGCGCAATGCAGAGGTCAACTCACTGTCATCTCTTAACTCCAAAGACTTCCCCTCCAGGTCCGATTTAGCAGTGGATTCGTCGTAGGGAATTGTTCCAAGCAAGGGAATTCCTATCTCCTTCAAGGATTGGCCTACGATTTCCTTTTCCTCGGTGCTCCGCATCTTGTTCAGAACCGCTCCTATCCCATTTATTCCTAGCTGTGAACCCAGGTCTTTGACCTTGGCTGCAGTTTCCAGAGAACGCTGCCCTGGCTCTACTACGACCAGGAGAAGATCGACTTTCTCGGCAGTGCCCCTGCCCAAGTGTTCGATCCCTGCCTCCATATCCATTATCAAGATATCGTCTTTTTTCAAGAGTAAGTGCCGCATAAGCCCCTTCAAGAGAGCATTCTCAGGACAGAAACATCCGCTGGCCGCATTCTGTATCGTTCCAAGTACTAGGAGTACTACTCCATCGTTTCCTTGAAGGCCATACATCTCCAAGAGGTCGCTCACCTTTGGGTTTAATTTGAATATACCTCCGAAGGATTCTCCGGGTCTTACGCCAGTTCTTTCTTCGATGAGGTCGTACATCTGGGAAAGAGGAACTATCTTTTCCCTCTCAGCCTTGGAAATGCCTAGAGCTGATGCTAGGTTCGAATCCGGATCGGCGTCCACGGCTATTACATTATTTCCATCCCTTGCGTATAGCCTAGCTAGGGCTCCCGCTATGGTGGTCTTGCCCACACCCCCCTTGCCGGCGACCGCAATCTTCAAGGCCATGTCAAAAGTAGCGCTCCATACCATTAAAAAATATATAAGAGGCAGGGAGCTAGAGGAAACTGGATGCTATCATGAGCGATGAGAGTCCGAAGGGAGCCAAGGATTGGTCATATCCAAATGATCGGGGCAGGTTCGGGATTTATGGCGGTAAGTACGTACCTGAGACGCTGATGCCTGCTGTTGAGGAACTCGCCAAGGAATACGAGCGGGCGAAGAAGGACAAATCGTTCCAGGAAGAATTAGACTATTACTTGAGAGAATACGTGGGACGGCCTACGCCGCTTACCCTCAGCGAGAACTTGAGCAAGAGATTTGGCTTTAAGGTATACCTTAAACGCGAGGACTTAGCCCACACCGGCGCCCATAAGATTAACAATACCATGGGCCAGGGGCTCCTAGCAAGAAGGATGGGTAAGAGCAGGCTCATCGCTGAGACGGGGGCAGGGCAGCATGGGGTGGCTACGGCTACCGCCGCAGCGGCTTTGGGAATGGAGTGCGAGATATTCATGGGAACGGAGGACATGGAGAGAC
>CBDUVV010000070.1:0-6726 GCA_965370755.1 uncultured archaeon
AGTCAGTCTCTCATTCTCGTCTACGGTTTTCTGTAATTCTTGGTTGAGACGCTCTCTTTCTTTTTCGGGAGCATCGTCTAATTCCTCAGTTATAATGGACTTAAGAGCCACTTCCTTCAATCTGTCGAGGACTTTCCATTCGATTTGGGTTGCACGCAACTCCTTGTCGCTCAATGATAGGCCGCCGTCCCGCCCGGCACGCTCTATGCCATTTATTATTCTTTTCAAGCGAGAAAATCCTGCTTCTTCTTTTAAAAAAGTGTTCAGAGGGTCATTCAGATACTCCTCGATGAAGGGGTCCTTCTCCCCTTTGCTCTCTAAAAACTTCTTATATTTCCTGAACACCCTTGCCTTGGGCCTTAGAAGATTTAGGACCTGGGACTCGACTTCACTTCCCTTCAGTCGACGTTGCTCCATGGCTTTTTTTGCTTTTATGAACCTCTTGTAATTAGCGCTGCTGATAAACTTCTTGAGCTCCGCGTTTAGCCCCGCATATCTATCATCAAATCCCTCCAAAGAGTTTTTCATGTCATTGATTTCACTGGCGAGATATTTGCGGTTTTTTAAGCCTTCTTCTACCGCATCAATCCCTTTCATAATCTTTCGAATCCCTTGAGTATCACTTTCAAGTTCCTTGAGAATCTCGCCATATCCCTCTTTGAGGTCAATTATTCTGTTCAGGACGCCACCAAGACCCATCATCTGCTCTTTGAAGGCAAGGACGAGGTATCTGCCCTGACCGAATTGAATCTTTTGAACCGTCTTCATAGTGTTCGTCAGATTGCTATGAAATCTTTCGAGCCCTCCCATGGACATCTCCGGCTGATTCAAGCTAGAGAGCGCCTCGCGCATCCCTCTAACATAGGTCGGACGGTGGGTCAAAGCTGGTTTATAAATGCGTTTTTTAATTTCCTTTGGAACTTTGTATTCCTCAAGTTCCTCTATTATCTCCCCTGCCTCTCGCCTTAGACCTACAATCTTTTTGACCTTGGATTCAAGCTCCCCCATGGCCTTTTTCTCATGTCCCTCGAGTTCATTTTCACACCACTTTCGAAGTTCTTTGAGGGTCACAACTCCCCCAGAAATCTCTTTTTTTCTTGCACCCCAAATCCTTTCGAAAAAATGCGACATCCTTCATAAGTATCTATAAAGGGTTTTAAATTATTTCAGGAGATACTCGATTGTCTTGGCGAAGGCCGGCCTAGCTATGAATACTCCTGCAGTAGCCCCTATGATTGTAGTCACAGCAAAGCCCTCAAGCATGCCCAATGCGATGATGAACAACGGGATCATGGCGGCAACTAGGGTGAGATAGGAGCCCATGACAATGAAGAAGGCATTTTTTATCCTGTATCGAACCGAACGTTCCTTCTCCAGAAGTATCTCGTCGAGAATCACAATCTGATTGTCAACCCCGGTGCCGACCGCGGCTATTATGCCAGCGATGGCGGGCAGATCTATGTCCCATCTTATCAAGGAGGCCACTCCGAGGATCATTATAATCTCACTTGCCCCTGTGGCAAGAATGGGCAGAACAAAAATTAGTTTTCTGTAACGAAGATAAACCACTGCACCAACCCCAAGGAAGGCGAGTACACCTGCCATTATCGCACCCCTTGCGAAGCCAGCACCTAAAGCTGGTGATATCCCATATGTGCCCACGATTCCAACTTTTATGGGCAGAGCCCCAGAGCGCAAAATGGCCTCAATCCTTCTAGCTTCCTGACGTCCGTCCTCTCCTGATCCAGTCTCTAGCACTAATCCCCTCACGACTTGGCCAGCCGCAAGTTCTGCTTGCAAACCAGGACTAATCGGCGCGTCGTTGACCAAGCCACTCCGATCAAAGCTCAAGTCCTTAATGTCGTATTCGTCAAGTAATTCCGTGATTTTCTCACGCCCACTCTCCCCAAGGTCTTCAATGGAGACGTCCAAGGCGATTACCGCTGTATAGCCCGTGAAATTCCCAGGCACCTTTGTCAACTTGCCTTTCCCCTCGAATCCCATGTCCACTAATATTCCTTCATCCAACTCTATTTCGGTTGTAACGGCTATCAAAGTGCCCTCGTCCAGGTACATGTACACCCTTCCAAAGTCCGAGGCCACCCCCGCGTCCCTGAATCTCTCTGCCGCCTTTTCCGAGATGGTGAATGGAACACCCCATCCACCGCTTCCCGTTCCCTTACCATAGGGATCAACTCTGACTAGCTCATCCCCAGTAAACGCAGTTATGTTGCCTATCCTCACAATCAGCTTCCCCGGCTTGCCCAGAAGCTTTTCCGCCTCATCTGGTGCAACACCTGCAATCTTAATTATCAGGAACTCTTCACCCCATGGTACAACACTGATATCCCTAACTCCTAGTCCTCCCCTTAGGCGTTGGTCCATTATGGTGGCGACATGGTCCATTTCACTGGATGTAAGCGGGCGCTCGGTTCGGATTTGGAGTAGGCTTCCTCCCTGAAGGTCCAAGCCCGTTGAGATTCCCCTCGTGAAGATTAAAAGAAGTGAAATAACTACACAGATGGCTAATAGGCGGACTCTTTTATCCTCCGCTATCTTGTTCAGTTTCACGATCAAATCACCTTCTAGTACCTGCGGCTGCTAGTAACGTACCAATGAAGTATCCCCGCGTTTTGTATCCAGGTATTTATCAGGTCCACCAGGAGCCCTATGAGTATCACAACGGCTATCTCCTTTAGCAGCACCGATGTCGATGCGATGAGTATTACCGTTACTGCGGCCAGGGTCGTTGCATTCATGGTTAGCCCGGTCTTCATGGCGCCATGAAGTCTTTCCTCGAAGGTTCCAGTTCTCCTGACGAGGAGGCGGGTGGTAAGAAGAATGTCAGTGTCCACTGAGTAGCCTATTAGTAGAAGAAGGGCTACGAAGGTTCCAGGCGAAAGTTCCACCCCCAAAAGGATCATTATTGCCAGGGTCGTTATTATGTCGGAAAAAGCGGACACTATGACCGCCATAGAGGGTACGAGGGTTCTGAACCTTATGAAGACCACTATGCCCATAAACAAGAATGCGAATAGGACCGCTTTTACGGCCTCCTTTAGAAAGCGAGCTGAGATGCTCGGACCCACACTTTTTATCGTGATATCGTCAGGATTCACACCCCAGGTTGCAAGGAAGCGCCTCACGCTCTCTTTCTCTGCACCATCTAGATAGTTATTAGTCTCGATGGTCCGGCCCATCTCTTCTCCTGATATATCCTTTATAGTGCCGATCTTAAAATCTAAGTTAAATTTCTCCTCCAGTGCCCCTTCGAGTTCGACACCTCGCGGGACATTGTAAGCAGTGACCAAAGTACCGCCTTTTAGCTCAATGCTCAATGGTATCGTCCCGGCACTGTAATTGACATAAATTGTGAGCAGGGACAAGAGCAACATGCCGATGGGGATTATCATAAGTTTCTTAAAATCTGCGCGCTCAATGATACCCCGAATCATAGACCATGAAGGACTAAGTTGCGGTATAAAAGTTTTGGGCAGATTATGAAAGGAGAGCTCATCTTTTTTGGGATGCTGCTGATATTCATTGGGTGATACTAGTATTTCTTGGCGCCATTAGGGATACAACGCAGGGGAAGACGGAAATGAGGGGCGGTGGTGTAATCATGATTGGCCCCATACCGATAGTCTTCGGTACCGACACAGAAACGGTTAAAGCGTTGGTCATCCTAGTGATAGTGCTCATGTTGGTCGCTACCATGGCTATGAGGTGGTTAAGATGAAATTGCTCATCGATGAGAAGGGAAGAAAGCATCTTGTGGAGGGTGAGGAGTATCATACCACTCACGGCGTTGTTAAGCTGTCCGAGGCCAAGGGCTCAAAAGTTAAGTCCCATCTCGGGCATGAGTTCTCGGTATTGGATCCTCGGATTGTGGATTTGTATGAGAGGCTACCGAGGGCCGGAAGTATAATCTTAAACAAGGACATCGGTGCAATAATCGCCTATACGGGCTTGGGCTCCGGCGATATTGTGGTAGACGCCGGCACTGGCACGGGGGGACTTACAATGATTATGGCCAACATAGTTCGACCTTCCGGCAAAGTTTACACCTACGAGATTCGCGAGAAGCACCTCTCAATCGCAAAAAAGAATATAGAAAGAGCTGGCCTTTCTGATCACGTCGATCTGAAGCTCGTGGACATCCGCGATGGTATCCAAGAGAAAGATGTGGACCTTGTGACTTTAGACCTCCCTGACCCCTGGAACGTGGCAGAAACTGCCCACAAATCCCTTAAGGACGGAGGCTTCATCGTGACATATACGCCCTATGTTGAGCAGACTAAGAGGGCCTCTGATGGGTTGCACTCAGCCGGCTTTAAGGACCTACGTTCGATGGAGGTACTGGTGAGAGAGCTCGAAGTGAAGGAAGTGGGTTGTAGGCCAAAAACAAGGATGCTCGGACACACTGCTTACTTGACCATAGGCAGGAAGCGCTAGATCCACTGAACGCCCTCAAGAAGGAAATCGATAACTATAAAAGCCACGGTGCCGAACTTTTTTATTTAGCCTAGGAGGCATTTAGCTTTGGTAGGGCGAGATATAATTAGTCTAAAGGACTTCGAGAGAGATGAAATCAGACAAATTTTGTCTCTTTCTGAAAAAATGTAAGAAAGTCCAAAGCCGGATCTATTGAAGGGGAAAATCCTAGCATGCCTATTTTTCGAGCCCAGCACAAGGACGAGACTTTCCTTCGAAACCGCTATGACCAGACTTGGCGGCACAACCATCGGATTTGGCGAGGCCGGAATCACCTCTGTTTCCAAGGGTGAGAGCCTTGTGGATACTGTGAGAACCGTTGAACAATATTGTGACGCCATAGTCATACGGCATCCTCAAGAGGGCTCAGCCAGATTAGCCGCTGAGGTGAGCGAGAAGCCAATTATCAACGCCGGTGATGGGTCAAACCAACACCCTACCCAAACCCTCCTAGACCTCTACACTATAAATCGAGAGACTGGCAAATTAGATGTAGACATAGCGTTGGTTGGGGACCTGAAGTACGGCAGGACGGTGCATTCTCTGGCCTACGCCTTAGCCATGTTCGGGGCCAAAATAACTCTAGTGGCGCCCCCTACCCTCGAGATGCCGAGAGAGCTTTTCTCCGATTTCAAAAAATTCGACGTCACTGTGAATGAAACTGATGACCTAGAAGCCGTACTACCTGATGTAGATGTTCTCTACGTAACGAGAATACAGAAAGAGCGTTTCCCCGACCCGGAGGAATATGAGAAGATAAAGGGCGTTTATAAGATTACATTAGATACTCTCGCTGAAGCGAGGGATAATCTCATTATAATGCATCCTCTTCCGAGAGTAGATGAGATAGCCCCGGAAGTGGATTCAACCAAACATGCACGGTACTTCAAGCAGGTGCAATACGGCCTACCAGTAAGGATGGCGGTTCTGGGCCAAGTAATGGAGGCCCTGTGATGGAAAAAGACATTCGGGTTAGAAAGATCAAGGACGGAACCGTGATAGACCACATAACGCCAGGTCAGGCCCTTAATGTCCTTAAAATTATAGGTATTACCAAGGGTTATCCTGAGACAACGGTTACAGTGGCCATGAATGTGCCCTCGGGAGAGACTAGCTTAAAAGACATTGTTAAGGTGGAAGGCAGGGAACTTAAGGCCGACGAGGTGGACAAGATTTCCCTCATCGCTCCTGAAGCAAAAATAAATATAATCCGGGACTATGAAGTCGTTGAAAAGAAGGTTGTCAGCATACCCAACGTTTTGGGGGGTTTTTTAACGTGTGCCAATCCAAACTGCATCACGAATACCGCAGAATCTCCCTCCAAATTTGGCGTGGAAGAGAAGCACCCCATAAAGCTGCGCTGCATCTACTGCGAGCGCACCATGAGCGAGGGGGATATAGTAACGCAATTCTAGACTTCGATGGTTTATGTTTTTGTAGGCTGGAACTTGAAGCCGTAGTGAATTAGGCCAGCGTCGCCATCTTCTTGAATCTTCCTGAAGACCTTTTCGACCTTCATCCCGATCCTCATGTCTTCGGGTCTACAGTTCACGATTTGACTTGTAAAGGATGGGCCCTCCTCGGACTTGATTACAGCCATTATATATGGCACCTGCTTCTCAAATCCCTGAGACGCAGTATGGATTACAGTATAAGTCATTACTTCCCCTCTGCCGGCGAGCTTGACCTTCTCGAGCTTGCTCTGTCGCCTGCAGCTGGGGCAGAAGTTCCTGGGAGGGAAATATATGCCATCACATGTGACACATTTGGTGCCCATAAGATTGTATCTGCTTTGAAGATTCCTCCAAAACCTAGGTGTGCTCATTTCAATCACCCTTCTCCAGAATGTGAACCACTGCTGTACCGCCAGATCCTCCAACATTGTGAGTAAGCCCTATCTCGGCGTCCACTTGTCTCTTGTCGGCCTTGCCCCTGAGTTGCAGGGCGATTTCGACTGCCTGTGCTACTCCAGTTGCGCCAACGGGATGGCCCTTAGCTTTCAGCCCTCCTGAGGTATTTATGGGTAAGTCACCTGTTCTCTGGGTCACTCCTTCTTCAGTAATTTTACCACCATTACCGATCTCTGCGAACCCGAGGCCTTCTATGGCTAATATCTCCCCGATGGTGAAGGCGTCGTGAACCTCTGCTACATCCACTTTTTCCGGGGTAACACCAGCTCTCTTATAGGCCTCCTTGCCCGCATTGATGGTAGCATCAATCACTGCCATGTTT
>CBDUVV010000071.1:0-6656 GCA_965370755.1 uncultured archaeon
AGTCCACTCCGCAGCCGAAGATGCGATGGGATTGAACCCCATCGTGTCCCCGGTTAAAACCGCCAGGTCGTGATTCCCCATAATCGCGGGGATGCCCTTGTCCCGCAGGAGTTCGGTGACCTCATTTGGGAAGGGATTGTATCCCACCAGATCCCCGAGACATACTATTTTCATGCCGTTCGCCGCTTCTAGTACCTTTTCCAAAGCCGGTAGATTGGAATGGACATCCGATATAACCGCTATCTTCACCCTTAGTCACCTCCCCAAGGGACAGTTGGTTCGGGGGAGAAAGATATAAACTCCCATATAAATGGTTTCTACTCTGGGAGTAAAAAACATGACGACGGAAGGCCGCCTGCGGAGAGAGTTCTCTTTAAACAAATGGGAAGTTGCCTTTCTGCTAGTTGTGTATTTGATCGGCCTATATCTGCGCTTGGCCCCTCGCCTCGAAATAGATCCGCACCTCCTCACTTTCCAAGGTGACATCTGGTACCGCCTTACGATGGCCCAGTCCATCCAGGACCACTGGATATTACCGGAGCCTGATATACGCTATAGGGCATATCTCCCAGTGCCCCTGTGGTATCCCCCGCTCTCACTTATTTTCTTCGCCGTGACAAGCAGCCTAACAGGCCTTGACATCCCCACGGTTAGCTCCAGGATATTACCTTTCTTTGAGGCATTGGCTCCCCTATCCATGTATTTCTTGGGCAGATATCTCTATGACCAGCAGGTTGGAGTCATATCCACTTTGACCCTTGCCCTAACTCCAAACTTCGTCTTCTGGAGCGGTATTTCAGATCCCCAGTCCCTAACTCTTCTTCTAATACCCATCCTCGTCATGCTCTGGGTGATGCACAGCCGGGAGAATGACAATTGGATACTTCTTATGATGGGCCTTGTCATGGGTTTCGTTTTCCTCTTACATCTCTCCTATTTCATTGTCGTCCTCGTTTTACTCATGGTCACTATAGGGATTATAGCGAAGGGAGAGGCAGACATGAGCCTGCTCTTGGATTTGGGCAAAGTTGTGGCCATATCACAGATCGTAGCCGCACCATGGTGGTTGCCCAGAAACTTGTACTGGTGGTGGATCAAAGCCCTTGTAACGAGTAGCGGACTCTACCCCGTTGGGCATCAACTGCAAGATTATGGCGTTGTAGCAGCAATTTTGGGACTGATTTCATACGTATACATACTCTTGGGCGGGAGAAGGCACATGATTATCTTCCTCTGGGCCATACCCATTTTAATCGAAACGCAAAATGAGGCTATCCTCAAGGCAGCCGGCGCCATGCATCTGAGCTGGACGACCCTCGCAAAGCCCCTAGAAGGATTCAGATTCTACCCGTTCTTGGCTCAACCTTTCGCATTGGCAGCGGGAGTGATGTTGAGCAACAGGAGGATAACCACCTTCCTTGCCGTAGCTTTATTGGCAGGGCTTACCTGGAATCTCTGGGACTACGGCCTCTTTGGAAAGTTCCAGAACTCTGGCATTACCCCAGGAGAGTACGAGGCCGCAGTTTGGTTCAGGCATAACTCACAGCCCACTGACAGAATAATAGCCGATTATTACAGAGGGCAAATGTTCGCTGGGGTCTCTGGCGGAAAGGCCCTCTTGGGAGGCGTCTTTCCCCTGCGTAACGTCGAACACCAATTCATAAGGGCACCAGGTAAAGTTCAGAACGATCTCTTCATCCTTTACAACGCCTCTAATCCTGTCATAGCAATCAACATCGCCAAACGCTACAATGCCACTCACATCTTCTATTCGGAAAACATGGGGAACTATGGTAATCTGTTGTCATATTACAAACCTGCAAGTGATTATGGAGTGGACGTAGTCCTGGAGAAATTCGCAGATGAGAAATATTTCGAGACAGTATACGAGCGTGATACGCCTTACGGGGCAGTGAAGATATTCGCAGTAAAATGATTATGATCGTGCTTTGGTGTAAACATCCTAGGCCAAATTCTTTTATACTTTTCACGCCATTAATAAGTTAGATGGACTGCTCTCAATATCGCTCCGAAATCGAGTTAATAGACAAGACTTTCAGCGAGAAATACCGTGACCTTTTTGTCACGGATAGGAAAAAACTGGCTCAGATCAAAGAGGAGATAAGAGCAAGATTGGGAAATGGGGCATCCGATGGAGCAATCGATTGCTACATCCACAGCACCTTAAGTGCGGGAGATCTCACACCCTTATTGAGCGACGATGATCTCGAGGAGATTATGGTCATTGGAAGAGGGGAACCGGTGTATGTTTTCCATAAAGAAAAGGGCATGATTTCCACTGAGATCCACTTGAAAGAAGAAGAAGTACAGGCTCTAATACAGAAGATGGCGGCATATTCAGGCAGAGTTGTCGATGCGAGCTCACCTTTAATGGATGGCAGGCTGGATGACGGCTCAAGGGTAAATGCAACTCTTTCAGCGGTAACCCCCAAGGGCTCCACCATCACCATAAGGAAATTCGGGGTTGAGCCCCTCACCGTATTGGACCTACTGCGTTACAAGACCCTAAATCCAAAGCTGACGGCGTTTCTCTGGCTCGCCGCCGAAGGAATGGATAGGCTCCCCGCAAACATCGCCATCATAGGTGGTACAGCGAGTGGTAAGACCACCACATTGAACGCCCTGTCGAGCTTCATCCCTGAGGACAAGCGAATAGTCAGCATAGAGGACACCTTAGAGGTAAGCCTCAAGCACAAGCACTGGGTACCCATGGAGAGCCGCCCGCCGGACAAAGAGGGAAATGAAGTAACCATGGACATGCTCCTGAAGAACGCCTTGCGTATGAGGCCTGACAGGATAATCGTGGGCGAAGTTAGGGGCGAGGAGGCATTAACCATCTTCACAGCCATGAACACAGGCCACGATGGCACTCTAGCAACGGTCCACGCCAACAGTGCCAAAGAGGCCTTGAACCGTCTTCAGAGTCACCCAATGAACGTGCCGCCGATGATGATTCCAGCCCTCGACCTAATAATAGCCCAGAAGAGGTTCAGCCATGGTGGAAAGATAGCCAGAGCCGTATTCGAGGTCCTGGAAATCGCCGGGAAGGAAAAGGATACGATTTTGACCAACACCTTGTTCGCCTTCGATTACAAGACCGACAAGATAGAAGCGAGCATCCTTAATGGTAAATACATCCAGGAGCTCTCTTCTTTAACTAACATGTCAATTAAAGAGCTGGACCAAGAAATGTACAAGAGAGAGCTAGTCTTAGATCTCATGGTGCAGTATGATCTCACCCAGAAGGATATCCATCACTTTGTCCAGAAATACTACAAGAATCCAGATCAGACCATGGAGGATCTTCACGACGAGATAAAGGAGCTCAAGAGGATTGGCGAATAAGGGAGGGAAGACGTTCGATTAGTGGGGAGTAAAGGAAGTGAATCAGGCCTATTTTAGCTTGATGTTTATCTCTTTTTTTTTCACAGGTACCAGTTTTTTGAGTTTGAGATCGGCGTTTCCCTTTAAAACGAATTTATCCATGGATTTATTGGGCAGTTTGCCATCCACCTCGAAGATGTAATATCCCTCCTCGCCGTCCACGCTGCTGACGAATTCCTTGTCACCCACGCGTTTAATCTCTACACCGGACACCCGCCTGAGAGCGTCAAGGACATTGGATCCTTTGGGTAGCTCCACGTCATGGCGTTCGGCGAATACGTCGAGGTCTTCGTAGAGGGACTCGAACCGAAATTTATCCATGTTTACCCGAAGCACATGGGTCCGCCCAAATTTCCTTCTCTCGATCAGTCCAGTGTCCT
This sequence comes from uncultured archaeon, assembly GCA_965370755.1. GTDB lineage: Archaea > Hydrothermarchaeota > Hydrothermarchaeia > Hydrothermarchaeales > JAZGAD01 > CBDUVV01. The sequence continues at coordinate 3,786 of CBDUVV010000071.1, forward strand.
CAAGTAGTTTGCAGTGTTTGGCCATAACCGGCACCGATATGCCCACCTCTTTTGCTAACCCAGAAATGTGCATCTCCTCTTTTGCAAGCAGCTTCAAAATGCGCCTGCGCGTGTCGCTACTGAGAACTTTAAACAAGGAAGTACTATTAGCCATAAGGATAACACTTGTTATTTCATGTGTAGGATATTTAAGTTTATCGAGGAATGAGCATCTATGCAGATCAAGTTCCTCATGGGCTGTTTGTTACTCCTTATTGCTTTCGCATCAATACCCCTAGTGTACTCCGAAGATGGTGTCCAACTTTATATAACCGTAAATCCTGTGGAGCCTACAAATTTTCAGCCGACTTACGAGGGTGAAAATCGGGCCGTGATCACCGTCAGAGCGGAGGATTACGCATCGGAGTTTGAGGATGGTCATGCTTTGCGCCTTAGCATAACTCATCTTAAAGGAAAGGGATTGATAAACACCGGTTTCCCACACATGGAGGGGAAGGTCGTTTTCACAGGCGTGTTGCCTATCCGTGATAAAAAAGCGGTCATGGAATACGTATTTCCTATTCGGGGGAATTACCTCTTAGAGGCAAAGCTCCTAAAACTTCCTTCAACGATGCAAATTGGTACGGGGGAATTGATGGTCCATGTAAAGGAGCCTTTCTTCGAGATCCGGAACTCTATAATCCTCATAGCCCTCATCTTCGTCTTCGGCTTGTACCTAGGTAGAGTATATGGAGGAGCAGCCCAGGGGGTGACAGAATGAGCCCGAAACTTAGGATGTGGTTACTCACCCTCGCGTTCATATCAGCCTTACTTACCTTCACCTTGCTAATCTCCGGTCTAGAGATGGATGACTCGCGTCGAGAAGCCAAGGTGATATTCACCCAACCCGATGAAATCATCGCAGGTACGCCGGTCACTTTAACATTTACCGCTGTCGATGATGGGGGTGAAGCCCTTGGCGGTGACCTTATAAATCTTCAGATAACTCAGCCCGAATACGAAGCACTTGTGCTAAAAGGAGATCTCTACACCATCGATGAGGTTGCCACGGTAACCTTCAATTTTCAGGACACTGGCTCCTACGTCATAGAAACTTCCATAAAGGATGAGGATGGTGCCCCTATTTCACAAGTGGAGAAATTCGTTGTGCACCCCGAGCCTCCCGTTGTGCCTAGAACTGCTCAGCTGAAGGGTTGGCTTCTCTTAATGGGAGCGCTCGTCTTTGGTATCCTGGCGGGGAACTGGAGCATGCGCACTAAAAACCTTATCGAATAGGCTAACAATCCTTACCCCAATCAGGATATTTATATAGCCTGTATCCCATGGGTGCTCAGGTGATTTTATGGAAGAGTATTTCAATAGATATTTTAGGTTTAATCTGGGCTTGAAGATGCAACTGAGCTTAGTAACGCTGGCCGCGGGCTTGGCGCTTTGGGCGATCTTCTTTTCGGATACTCAGCCGACTCACGACTTCTTTCATCATGCACGCCACTCCGTTGGCATATTATCCTGCCATTAAGGGGAGTTCTCGGAGGGGACCATCATAGAGGCAGGAGTAGTAATAGTTGCCCATGGTTCTTCGCTACCGGAGAGCAAGGAAGTGTATGAGGAGATAGCTGCAAAGGCTTCTGAGAGATCCGATATGGAGGTTAAGGTAGGCTACATGAGACACTGGAAGCCCACGATTGCCGAGGCAGTACATCATTTTGTGGAAAAAGGTTTGAAGAAAATCATCATAGTTCCGTTATTTCTGGTCCCTGGCCATCATGTTGTAAATGACATACCTCATCTCTTGGGCCAGATTAATGGGAATTCAACCGAACTTGGCGGTGAGAACCTGAAAATCCCAGACGATGTGGAGTTAATATGCGCCCGCCACATAGGGGCAGACGACCGCTTGGCCGATGTGGTCGTGGATAGGGTTGAGGAGGTAATGAAGTAAATGGAGTCTTCTGGTCCGGGCGAGGGAGCAAGAATTGAGAATGAGAGCTTTCGTTACATAGAATCCAAGATAACCAGACCTTACCCTGAGGGGGAGATTGTGAAAAGAGTGGTCCATGCCACCGCTGATTTCTCCCTGGCCGATTCTATTGTATTCAAGGGGGATGCTGTCGAAGCCGGTATAGAAGCCATTAGGAAAGGCGGGAACGTGGTAACGGACGTTAAGATGGTTGCCGCTGGAATAAAATCCAAGGAGTTGAGGGAACTTGGGGGCCTTGTGAAGTGCTTTATAGATGAAGAAGATACGATAGCGCTGGCATCAAAAGAAAAAATAACGCGGAGCAAAGCCGCTTTTAGGGTGCATGGTGATGAAATCACTGGAAATATAGTAGCGGTGGGTAATGCTCCAACGGCACTATTTGAGGTATGTGAGCTTATTACCAGGGGACTTACTCCGGCCCTCGTCGTAGCTGCACCTGTAGGTTTTGTGGGTGCGAAGGAGGCCAAGGAAAAGATATTGGAGTACGATGTCCCCTGTATCGCCTTGAGAGGTGAACGGGGCGGCAGCCCTGTGGCGGCAAGCATGGTGAATGCCCTGATAAGCCTTACCATGAGGTGAACCATGGAGCTCTACGTCGAAAGAAAAGGCGAGATGCTGAGACGAGGCCTGACAACAGGTACTTGCGCGGCTGCAGCGGCGAAGGCAGCGGCCATCGCAATCTCTACTGAGGAACCCGTAGGTAAGGTGTCCGTGGAGCTTCCCATTGGCGAGTCCGTGGAGCTTGAAATTTACGATGTAAAACGGGATGGGGGTAAATGTTCTTGCTACACTCTGAAGGACGCAGGGGACGACCCTGATGTAACCAATGGAGCCGAGGTATGGGCCGAGGTCGAATTCCAGCGTGGACGGGGGGTGGTTATAGATGGCGG
>CBDUVV010000072.1:0-6532 GCA_965370755.1 uncultured archaeon
TGCCGGTGCTTTGATTTCCGTAAATGGCAGCGGCCTTCCAGCCTATGCCCTGCTGTGAGCGGGAGGCCTTGTATTCTACGGTTCCGGTACCGCCTGCCCGGGTTATTATACGCACTTTGCCTTTGGGTATTCCGATTCCGTTGTCCAGGATGCTGATCTCTATTTCTCCGCGAGATTTGTCCAGGATATCGAGCTTAATATCTATGAATGCATCATAGTCATCAGTACTCTGCGAGCGCAATAGTGCTTCTCTTGCCTTATCGATAGCATCCGCCGAATTCTGGACCCCTTCAACGATGGCTTGAAAAGGCGCCCTAGACTTCTGTCCGAAACCAGTGTCAACCCTCTTCAAGAGTTCCTCGGCTGTCTGAAGCCGGATATGCTTGTGGATTTGTTCGTCGGCTTTCTTGCGAGAAATACTGCTCAACGATTCCCCCCTCCAATTACCTTTAGATATACATCGACGAGTCGATTTATGAGGTCGTCATAGGTCTCCTTCTTCATGCCCACCTCAAGGAGCCTTTCACGTGTAGACTTCTTTAACTGTATAGTGGTTATATTTTTCATATAATTGACAATAACTATATATAGCTATATATAATTCTTTTGTTAGACAAAAGAGTGTATAAGCGGCAGGCTATTTCGATAATACACGTGACCGAAGCATTTGGCGATGAAATTCCGACTATAACAAAATCATTCTTCTTGTTCTTCCTCTTCCTTTTCAACTTCTTCGACGGTTATCTTCACGCGCTTCCCCGAGTAACCATCGAATAAGTTATAAACCAGCTTTACTTTTCCCTCGTCCGTCTTAATAGCTGGTTCACCTTTCTCATGGACCATAGTCCCCTCAATCTCCTTTTTCATTACTACCACCTCATTATTCGACGATGAATATCAGTCTACGCTCATGGCATATATTTCATCCCCCGATTCAAGGGCATCCAGCACGATTCTCCCGAGATCGGTGTCTCTACTAAGCCGTATCTCGCCTTTCCTGCCTACAGTGGCAGCGAAAATGAACGTTCTATCTGCGTAGATTTTTATCATCCCCCCTGGCGTACTTTCCTCCGTAATAAGAATGAGGTGCTTCTCCATTTCTTCTACTCTCACTGGATATTTCACTTCCGGATATTCCATCGGTTGTGCATTTCCCCTCTCTCCGTATGACCTTACGTCGATGTGAACGCCTAGAGCCGTCTCGAGCTTCTCTATATTCCTGCCCTGCTTACCAATGATCTTGGGAATGTACTTCTCATCTATCCATACCGTAGCAGAAGATCCTTTCACCTCCACGTCGACTAGCCCCCTTTTTGCTACCTTCCTTATTGCCTTGGCTATGACCTCGCCAGCCAGCCTCTCAGTGCCCGAGGGCTTCCTACCGGATAATGCTACGGGCATAACTATTGTTTCCTCACCGAAGGAGTATATCTCGTATTCTACGCTATCTGTCTCAAAGTCCTTTACCTCTATTACAGGTCTAGCTAGGTCGGCCTCTATCATTCCATCGGGCACCTTCACCGTGAAGCTGACTTTGTAAACCTGTTTTATCATCCCGTCTTTGATGTATATCACGGTATCGACAATCTGAGGGATCATGCCCAGGTCAACACGCCCTATGAGCCTCTGTATGGCATCAATCGCTTTGTTAGCATGGACCACGCCTACCATGCCAACCCCAGCAAGGCGCATATCCGCGAAGATCTCAAAATCGCGGGTCTTTCTTACTTCGTCGTAAATAGTGTAGTCTGGTCTCACCAATAGCAGGATATCTGCCGTCTTCTCCATATCGCCCTCCAGAGGAGCATACTGGGTTATCGCATCCGACACCACGAGGTCGCGGGGCGACTCCATGGTCTTGACGATCACACCTTTATTCATGTAGAACTCAGCTAATGACTGGGAGAAGGTGGACTTACCGGCCCCTGGAGGCCCGGCCACAAGTATTCCCTCTGCTTTCTTCTCTAGCCTTCTGAGAAGTTTATCTGATAGCTCGTAATCCTCCAGTTTAACATCGGCGATCGGTCGCACGGCTGTGATCTCAAAGCCGTCTGAAAAGGGCGGCCTTGCGATGGCGATCCTCAACTGGCGAAGTTGCACTACGGTGGCGCCTTTCCTCTCAATTTCCAGGAAGCTATCCGGATCGGACCTCACGTATTCAATGATCTCACGCGCCAACCCAATCAGTTCCTTTTCCTTGCAGGGTTTATCGGAGAGCTTCACAAGAGAAATAGCACCTGGTTTGCCCTTCTTGGCCATCGGAGTAACCTTATCGCGGAGGTGCACAGACATGGTATCCGCATCGAAATATTCTAGGATGCGCAGCCTCTTCTTCGGCCTAAGATGCTTAAGGTAGAGCACATCTATGCCCTTGCACCGAGCAATCTTAGCTTGGATTCTGTCGCTGGTCACCAGAGTAGCATCATTTTCCTTGGCTAGGTTCCTAATCAACTCGTCGTTGTCCTTGAATTCCGATGCATTCGGACGCTTTCCAATATATTGAAGTTGCACAAGCTCTTTATCTGCGTAATCCCTCAAACGTATAAGTTCGTCAAGACCAGTAAAACCGCTTTCCATCCCACGATTCGCCTGATTCTCCAATTCAGCGACTACTACTTCAGGTACCAGTATTGTGGATCCCTGGAAGTCCTTCCTTTTGAGGAGGCGGGTAATTCTACCGTCGATTAATACCGAAGTATCTGGTACTAGTGTCATCTCCCTCAATTAAAATCAATCACCCTAGAATATAAAATCTTTCAACGCTTATAGATAGAAGCGGGTTCAAACACCTTTTTACCTATTATTCTTAGGTTTCCAGCCTCCAGTTTACGGAAAAAACAACTATAATAGCCCTCATGGCAACTTCCAACAGATTGTTCCACTTTAAATAGCAATACATCTCCATCACAGTCCAATAACACATCATGTACCCTCTGAATGTGTCCGGATGACTCGCCCTTGAACCAGAGCTTAGTCCTCGAGGTACTAAAATAATGCATCTTTCCTGTCTCCACGGTTTTCGCGAGGGCCTCCTTATTCATAAATGCCACCATAAGCACTTCGTTTGTGGTAGCGTCCTGAGCGATTGCAATTGCAAGTTTTTCTCCGGCCATCTCAATCCTGAAATTGGCGGCATCTATTATGGCAGCAATTGACTCATTCTCCTTCGACGGCATAGTTTTTTCACCCCTTAGATGAAGGTCTGGAGAGGGCTATAAGTTTTACCAATATTGTCATGACTATAATCGTAAATATCGAGGTTATTACAACATCACGGCGAGTCAAAATGGGGCCTGCAGGCGTTTCAGGAGGCGTTGGGGGGGGAGTTGTCTCAGGTGGTTTGGTCAGTTCGGGAAACTCGATGGGGCCTAAGACTTCTACGCCGAAGTCCTGCGATTCTAACAGGTATTCATTACCAAGATCATCTGTCCACTGTACAGTTGCAACGCCAGAAGTGTAACTCCCTGCTTGAGTGGATTTCATTTTATACTTGATCCCTGTAGCCTCCCCAGGCTCAAGTTCTCTAACTATACTCGATGTATTTCCTGCGACCTGGAAATTCGCCGGCGGCTTGTCCGCAAGTCTCACCTCTTTTGCAGTAGTTTCGCCAATGTTCCGAACTTCTACTATCACTCCGATTTCTTTTCCGAGAGTTATACTTTGCATTTCGAGGATTTTCTTTATCTCTAGCCGGGGACCACGGACCTTGGACTCTAACTCACCAGTAAGGATGTCGCTATCAAATGTTAAATTATAGGGGATCACGTATAGACCTGCCTTTGTTCCTCTAACTAGGAATTCAATACTCTTTTCCTCGCGAGTGCTAAGATTCCCTTTCCACATAATATCGTCAACGTATCCAAACCAGGTTTGGTTTTCCCTTCGAAGTTGGGCTTCGAATCGACCCTCCCATTGTGTATCATTGCTGAAGAGTTCAACGCCAGGTGGAAGGGATAAAGAGAATTCAACCTCCTCCAGTGGGGCAAAGCCAACACTTGCCAGGGAAATCACGCCTATTCCGTATTCCCCTATTTCTGTCTCGTTGGGAGCGCTTATGGTTAAGCTCAATCCCTTTTTAACCACTTCAACTATCGCAAAGCCAGGCTTGGGCTTGGTAACATTCAATGAAGTAGTGGCATTGATAGTGTGGACCTTGCCGAAAAAGTCAGTATAGTTTACTCGAGCCGTTATGAGAAAATTGGTCGTATTTTCGACGGTTGGAGCCCTTAAGATTAAGGTAAAGTTTTGTTCTTCACCGGCTTTGAGTTCTTTCATATAATAAATAGGTTGACCTTTTAGTATTGCTCCGCCATATCTTAACGGAGCTCTGTTCAGATCGCTTGTGTCTATATATGCATAGATATCGTGAACTCCATCGGTGCCGTTATTTTTTAAGGTTAGGCTGTATTCAACCTCGAACTCGGAGAGGACATCCAGTTTATCGGAAGAGTTTATGGTTATTTCCGGATAGAGTAAGTTTAAATCTTGTCCAATAGTATAATTTACTGACTTCAACTTCCTGGAGCAGTAATTTGGGGTTTCTTTTTCAATCTCCTTACTAGCATTGAAGGCATCAAGGTCTATGTCAAGGTAACCCATATGTGCAGTGAAGTTTAGGTCCTTTGAGTCAACTTCTGCTATGTATGAAAAGGATGCTTCTTCCCCCGGTTTTAAATCATTTGTGAGTCTATTGGTACCGCTAATCAAACGACCGGAGCTATCATTGATGATCACTCCTCTAGCGATGGCATTGCCTTTATTTATAACGACTACGGAAACGTTGACCCTATCCCCGAGTCTGATGGTCTTGTTACCATAGGCCTCCGAGTTATCGGGGGATAAAAAGGAGGAAACCCCATCAAGTTTTTTGTGAAGGGTTAGATATGGTGCGAACTTAGCCGTAGCATTGCCTGAGAAAGCGATGTACTCGTTGCCAAATCGATCTTCGTAGGTGGCCGTGCTTATACTCTTGCATATAATGGGGTCATCCGATATCACTTTATATGTCAAGAATCTTTGTGAACCTTGTTGTAGTTTCCCACTCCACGAAGTGGTCCCCTGGGTGACTAAAAAATCTAGGGGCGGGGAGTCACTCCATTGTATATTAAAAGCGCCAGATTCGCCGGAATTATTTAGAACGACTTCCACCGTTAATTCCCGTTCTGTGGTGGCGGTGGTCCAGTTGGTGATATCCCTCGTTATCTCTAACACTGCTGGTACAATCTCAACTTCCGTCGAGCTAATCTCGGTGTACTCGCTTTTCCTAGGGATCTGTATGTTCTCATCAGAATATTCAACCCGCAAGTACAGGGAGTAATTAAAGGTTTTCCTTGCTTCTGGTGTCAACAAGACATATTTGAAATCATAAGTCGAACCCTGACACAATGAAAGGCTTCTGACGTCTGTAGAAACCACTTGAAAGTCTCCGAACTCAGGATAGATGAAAACGTTTTTTGCGGGCAATTCACCAGAATTATTAATTGTGAACTCCATTTGGAACTTTTCGTTCGGGAAAAGCCTTTTTCGATCACTCAAAGTTTTAAAAGCGAAAATGTTCGTAAGGTTAAGGGTTACATTTGCACGTTGTGGCGTATACAAGGTGAGATTGGCCACGTCCGCTCCGTCGCTACCGACCAATTCAACCCGGATGTCCGGATTTTTGAAAATACCGTCGGGTCCGATTAGAACTGAACCTTTGGTGTAAAAACTCCCGAGAATGTATATATCCACGTTGATAGCATTCTCAGAATGTATCTTTGAAACTTTAACCTCGAAGTCCTCTGCCCTGGCAATGTCACTGAGATTCACTGTCCCGTTAAACCTCACTGCCCAGCCAGGATATTTCCCTAATTCTGGATCAGGGCAAGCAGCGTTTACAATGGGGGCGAAAAAAATTATTATAGCAGCTGTTAAAAGAATACGCATTCGACTCATCGTTTGAGCTTCTCCCGTATCCTGTTTATTGCCGCCTTGACCATTTCAATGGGGTGAATCCCAACTTCGTCCTCCAGGGGCTTTTCGGGGAGGTATTCTCTTAGCTTTGGTGGCACGCTTTTATCGACCTCTCGCCTCCACGATGTAGTTACTTCTTTTATCTTCATGGGCACTGCCACGAAAAATTCCGGCAACATTCCTGTGACTAAATAATTGAAATGAATGTACATGGACACAATATAAAGGAATAAGATGCCGAAGACGAGGTAAACAGACCGGTAAGGAAGGAGGTAGGCTCTGAGTATTATGGAGAAACTGGGCATTATCAAAATAAATATTGCTGGGAGATAGTACGAACGTATATCGGTAAGAAGTCTGAAATATTTGGATACAACAAACCACCATAATACCCCCAAAATGATTACGTTATACGGTACCAGTTGCCAGGGAAAATCTATGGAGTACAGAAAGAGCGCCACGCTTATGTTTCCAAGGAGAGCTACGAAGAATAGGAATTCACCCCACCTTGGGAAACCGGCGGCGGGTAGACTGCGGGGTTCCTCGAAACGCTGTTTCTCCCATTCCATCCCCTTGTATC
>CBDUVV010000073.1:0-6529 GCA_965370755.1 uncultured archaeon
CGGAATAATGGAACATATTGAACATGCAGGTATCCACTCTGGTGACTCTGCATGCGTCCTTCCGCCCCAGACCCTAAAGAAGAGCATCATAGGAAAAATAAAGGAATATACCATAGAGATTGCCAAGGAACTCAATGTGGTAGGCCTTCTTAACCTTCAGTATGCCGTAAAGAACGACACCGTCTACGTATTAGAAGCTAATCCACGGGCAAGTAGGACAGTGCCATACGTGAGCAAGTCCATCGGTGTGCCCCTCGCCAAGGTTGCCACTAAGGTCATGCTGGGCAAGAGCCTGCGAGAGATGGGATTCGTGGGCGAGCGGAAGATACAACACGTGGCCATCAAAGAAGCCGTATTTCCCTTTGCTAAACTCCCCGGAGTGGACCCAGTTTTAGGACCGGAGATGAAAAGCACCGGTGAAGTGATCGGGATTGACTTCGACTTTGGTAGGGCCTACTATAAAGCCCAACTCGCCGCGGGAAATCGTATCGCCACCAAAGGACGCGTTTTCATCAGTGTGAAAGCAGGGGATGATGTCAAGATAACAGGGATAGCAAAAAGGTTAAATGAACTGGGCTTCGAAATTTTAGCAACCGGGGGCACGCTTGACGCCCTAGCCAAGGCAGGCATTGAGGCTAAGCTTGTGAAAAAGATAAGTGAGGGCACACCGAACATCCTTGATCTAATGTTAAATGGTGATGTGGATTTGATAATAAACACGCCAACCGCTGGGAAGGTCCCCTACACAGACGGGTTCTACATCAGGCGGTACGCCGTAGACCTCAATACGCCGTACATAACTACGATAGCGGGAGCCGAAGCTGCCCTGCGAGCCATAGAGAGTGTCGCCGAAGGAGAGATCAGTATACGGTCCATCGACGAATACCATAAGGGTCACGTTAATGAGCTACGACTTGAAGATTTCGAGGTGCCAAATAAATGAAGACTGTTCTCGCTTACTCCGGCGGTTTAGACACGAGCGTCTGTATCGAGCTCTTAAAAGAGAAATATGACAGTGAAGTCATAACGGTCACAGTGGACGTAGGTCTAACAGAAACTACAATCAAAGAGGCAGAGGATAAAGCACATGAGCTCGGCGTAGTAAAACACTATTCTATCGATGCCAAGGAAGAATTTGTTTCTGACTACGTCTTTCGAGCGTTGAAGGCTAATGCTTCCTATGAAGGTTACCCGTTGGGTACGGCCTTATCCCGGCCTTTGATCGCATCCAAGGTGGTGGAGGTGGCCAAAGAAAGCGGCGCAGATGCTCTGGCCCATGGCTCTACTGGCAGGGGAAACGATCAGTTCCGTTTTGAGGCCGTTTATCGCTCTATGGCCCCTGAAATGAGGATAATCGCCCCCATAAGGGAGTTAAACTTGACTCGGAAGGAGAGCATAGCATATGCTGAAGAAAAGGGTATACCGATACCAGTGGTCTCGGATAAGCCTTACAGCATAGATGAGAACCTTTGGGGCAGGAGCATCGAGGGAGGCAGCTTAGAGGACCCTAACTCCGTGCCTCCTGAGGAGATATTCGAGTGGACCCGAATTACAGCTGATGAGCCTGAAGAAATAGAGATCGAATTCGAGGTAGGTATCCCTGTCGCATTAAATGGGAAGAGGCTGCCTCCTGCTGATGTAGTTAAGGAAATGAGTTCCAAAGCAGGTAAATATGGAATAGGAAGGCTGGATATCCTAGAAGACCGCATTTTGGGCATAAAAACCAGGGAGATCTACGAATGCCCGGCAGCGATCGCCCTCATAACTGCCCATAAACAACTTGAACTATTAGTACTTACGAGGCGCGAGCTTCAGTTCAAAGAATTGGTGGAAGCGTCATGGTCCGAGCTGGTTTACGCCGGTTTATGGACCGAGCCCCTCAAGTTGGACTTGGACGCTTTTATAGATAACACCCAGGAGAGGGTCTCGGGCAAGGTAAAACTAGTGTTAAAAAGAAATTCTTGTACAGTCATAGGCCGCAAATCGAAGTATGCCTTATATTCGAAGGATCTGGCATCTTTCGACGATAAAAGTTTCGACCAGAAGTCTACGGAGGGAATGGTACGCTACCATTCCTTACAAACCTCCCAAGCAAACAAGTTTAAAAAGTAAGTGTAAATGTTTTTAGGCGTTGAAAAACAATAGTAATAATGACCGAAATGAATGATTCTTTTCCAAGGCGGGAGATTCAAAAGCCTGCAGATGGAGGGGACGCCCTCCAAAAAGTATTCGACATCGTTGGTCTCGTTGACAAGGCCGGGAAGTTTCAGGCAGAAGTCAAAGGGGAGGTTCTCGAAGAAGGGGCACGTTACAAGATAGTCCGCAAAAAGAACGAGAAAACCCCGATTTACATCGTTTACATGCCTGATCTAAGTGTAAAAGAGAAAAAAGCACTGAAGATCCTCCAAAAAAAGGCGATTGGCGAGATAACCATCGACCCAGATTCTATACACGATCCAGAGGAGCGCAAAGAGACTTTTTTAAAAGAAGTCCTGAAGCTAATGGACTCTAAGCCTTTGGAATCTGAATTTAAAAACGTATCCCCAGCCAAGAAAAGAGAGTTGGCGGAATTGATAATCCAAGACATGATTGGCTACGGGCTTCTCGAACCCCTATTAAACGATGACGCCCTCGAAGAACTCATGCTGGTCGGGATAAAGAAGAGTGTGTACGTCTATCATCGAAAATACGGTATGTGCAAGACAAACATCGTCTTCGATGACGATGAGGAAGCACTTGGGATCATAGATCGTATTGCCCGTTCCGTGGGGAGAAGAGTTGACCTTCGCACACCCCTGTTGGATGCAAGGTTGCCCGATGGCTCAAGGGTCAATGCCACGATCCGTCCGGTATCCCTCGATGGGCCTTCTTTAACCATTAGAAAGTTCAAGGCCGACCCCTTAACGGTCGTTGACATAATGAAGTTCGGCACTATGAGCCTTGAGCTTGCCGCGTTCTTATGGTTAGCCGTGGAGGGATATGGTGTTAGGCCCGCCAATATCCTAGTGTCCGGTGGAACTGGCTCCGGGAAGACTACAACTTTAAATTGCCTGGGGAGCTTCATTCCGAGCTGGGATAGGGTGATCACCATCGAGGACACCGCAGAGCTGCAACTCCCCGTTCAACATTGGGTCAGGCTTGAGACTAGACCTTCCAACGTTGAGGGGAGAGGAGAAGTCAGTATGGATATGCTCCTAAAAAATACTTTGAGGATGCGCCCGGATAGAATAATTGTCGGGGAGGTCCGGGGAAGCGAGGCGAGAACTCTCCTTGCTGCCATGAACACAGGGCAAAGCGGTTGCTTGGGTACCCTGCATGCGAACACAGCTAAAGAGACAGTCACAAGGGTGACAAATGCTCCAATGAGCGTGCCCTTGGTTATGATCCCCTCTTTAAACCTCATTCTTATGCAAAACAGGTTCAGCCACAAGGGCAAAACGGTGCGGAGGATTACAGAGATTGCAGAGATCACGGGCATCGAAGACGGCCGTGTTACGATGAACAACATATTCGAATGGGATCCTAAAGACGATAAAGTGAAGGACACTGGTACGCCTAGCCTCATCAAGGCGAAGCTCGCAGAGTTACGGGGAGTGAAATTCGAAGAGGTTGAAGCTGAGTTAAAGAGTAGGATGGAAGTCCTCTCATATCTGTCTCGTGAGGGGTTGAGGAGTATGAAAGAGGTTGGAAACGTAATCAGGGAATATTATATAAATCCGGATAAGGTTCTAGCCCAAGCCCGCGATATGAAATATGAGATGGACGTTAAAGAAGAAAAACCGAAGGAATCTAAAAAGACGGCATATAGTTTCTTAGAGGGTATAATCGGGGATGAAGAATCCGCCTCTAGTGGAAAAGTAATCGAGAAGGGTAAAAAATACAGAATTGTGAGTGTTGGGGATGAAAAAAACCCTAGATATGAAGTGGCACTCCCGAATCTGACTAAAAAGGAGAAATTACTTGTCAAAGAGATAAAGAGCACGGCGATAAGCGAAATTGAAGTTGATCCAACTACCATGGAGGACAAAGAAGAGGCAAGGAAGCTGTTCTACTCCAAAGTCCTAGACATGATGGAATCGAAGTACACCTCAATAAGGGCCTCCAAGAGGAAAGACGTCGCCAATATGATTGCCTTTGACATGGTGGGATACGGGATATTGGAGTACCTCCTTGCCGACGAATCCCTCGAAGAGATAATGGTCGTAGGAATAAATCGCCCCATATACGTCGGACATAAGGAGTATGGCACTTGTAAGACCAACTTATCTTTTGATAATAACGATGACGCGGTCAGGATTATAGAAAAAATCGCGAGCTCCGTAGGAAGGAGGATAGATCGCGCAACGCCCCTGCTGGACGCAAGGCTGACTGACGGCTCGCGGGTAAATGCTACGATACCACCTATCTCCCTAGCAGGCCCAACCATAACCATACGAAAGTTCCGAAAAGACCCTTTGACCATCGTTGATCTCATAAACTTCAACACCCTCAACCCAGAGGTTGGCGCTTATCTATGGCTCGTCGTAGAGGGCCTAGCGATAAAACCGGGGAACCTCCTTGTAGCCGGAGGAAGTGGTAGCGGTAAAACCACCACCCTGAACTGCCTGTGTAACTTCATTCCGAGTACGGATAGGGTGATAACCATTGAAGATACCGCAGAATTGAGGCTCCCCATTGAGCACACTGTAAGGCTAGAGACACGCCCCCCTAATGTCGAAGGCGAGGGTGAGGTCACCATGGATGAGCTGGTCAAAAACACCCTTAGGATGAGGCCTGACAGAATACTCGTTGGAGAGGTTAGGGGTAGCGAAGCGAGGACCCTTTTTACTGCCATGAATACTGGCCACGATGGATGCATGGGCACGTTGCACTCTAACTCCGCCAGGGAGACCATAGTGAGACTCACAAACCCCCCCATGAACGTTCCCAATATAATGCTTCCAGCTCTGAATCTCATCTTAATGGAGAACAAGATTTATCATGCGGGAAGCACCTTAAGAAGGATAACCGAAATAGCAGAGATCGGTGGAATGGACAAAGAAAGGGTCGTATTGAATAATATCTACGAATGGGACCCCAAAACAGATGATCTGAAGGCTACTGGCACTCCAAGTATATTGAAGCAGGAACTGGCGAAATTGAAGGGCATAGATATTGAAAGTCTGAATAAGGAACTCGAAAGACGCAAAGCCGTCCTAGAATGGATGGTAAGTGAGAATATCACACGGATAGAAGACGTGGCCAAACTCATCAGTAGGTACTATGTAGAACCCGAAGAACTACTAGAAGAAGTAGGTGTGAAAGTTCTAATGGATGGTGAGGTGTAGATAAGGCGATGGCGAATATACTGGCGAAATTTATTGACCGAGTAGGTGAGGGCACCTTAAGCAGCGCTGAACGGGCCTATAAGGTGGCCGCTGAGCGATCACTGGTCCTAAAAGAGCAGGACACGGCCGCCAAGGCTATGCTAGGTAGGAAAAAAGAAGAAGAAGATGAAAAAAAGCAGACAATGGAAGATAGGCTTTCCAAGATCAGGGACGCTGTAAGCACTGAGGTTTCTGAGCCAACCGAGGCGGAACCAGAGCTCAAACTTGAACGTGATGAGCTGAAGGTACCATTCTCTGAGCGGCTTATTGAAATTATATCCGATCTTTTCTCGGGATATACAAAAGCGCCATCGTCATTCTTCTCTAACATCCAAGAGGATTTGTATAAGGCAAATATCTTGATGCCCGTGCAAAAATACATTGCCCTCGCAATCGGAGTCAGCGTTATTTCAGGTGTGGTCATGGGAGTTGTGTTGGGCCTGGGCCTCTCTACAATTGTCGGTGCCATTGGATGGCTTATCGGATTATTCCTCGGTGGATTAATTGGTTTGTTCGTCTTCGTTTTCTCGAAGATATATCCGAGTACGACGGTCAAAGCTCGATCGGATGCTTTTAGCAGGGACCTTCCAGTAGCACTACGACATATGGCAACTCAACTCACATCCGGCTCCGGTCTTTTGGAGACCATGCGTTCCGTCTCCAACAGCGATTATGGAGTACTAAGCGAGGAGTTCAAGAGGGCCATCCTTGAGGTAGAGAGGGGTGCCACAATTGAGGAAGCCTACGAGAGGATGAACCTGCGGGTTGACTCCGACGGCCTTAAAAAAGCTTCACGACAGATCATTTCGACTTTGAGTACTGGTGGTAATCTCGCTAATACCTTGAAGATAATCGCGCAAGAGATATCCACAGAGATGCGAATGAAGCTAAAGGACTTTATCCAGATCCTTAACACTATTGGTATGATGTTCATGTTTGTAGTAGTGGTAGGCCCCGTGTTGATAACCACACTGATTATAGCTATGGGCATAGCGATGAAAGCAATGGTGTTTCCTGCTGACGCTATGTGGTTACTCTACGGAGCTTTCTTTGGCGCATCGTTATACATGTCGGTCATGGTGAAGAAGTTCGAACCAAAGGCTTGATGGAAGATGGCAGATACTACGGGACCACAGATATTGAAAAGGATAACAGTTCCAAAG
>CBDUVV010000074.1:0-6483 GCA_965370755.1 uncultured archaeon
GTTCCTATAGAATATCCGAGCGAAACTTTTTGCGAGGACAGCGCTGATTCCAGAGATTTTGATTATGGTCGGCGCATGCTCCCTGCTCGAGCCCAAGCCGAAGTTATCTCCAGCGACTATGAAGTCACCTTTTGCCATCGTAGTAGCGAACCCAGGCCTTGCGTCCTCCATAACATGCTTCGCTAGCTCTGGAAGGTTGGAGCGCAGATGAAAGAGCCTACCGGGCGCAATAAGATCCGTGCTTATATCGTCTCCGAACTTCCATGTCTTCCCTTTCATACTCATTCTATTCACCCCACAAACTCCCGGGGATCGGTTATCCTTCCCTTGATTGCCGTTGCAGCCGCGAGGGCTGGTGTGCCGAGATATATGAAAGCATTCGGATTTCCCATCCTACCCTTAAAGTTCCTAGGCTGGGTGGCAAGGCATACATCATCATCCGCTAAAATTCCTTCATGAACCCCCACACAAGCACCACATCCAGGGCCAGTTACAACGCCTCCTGCCTCCACAAAAACATCGATGAGGCCCTCGTGTAGAGCTCGGAGGTAAACGCTTCTAGATGCGGGCGTTATTATGAGCCTTGTTCCCTCCTTAACCTTCTTGCCTTTCAGTATCCCAGCCGCTATCCTAAGGTCCTCACCTCTACCGTTGCATGAGGTACCAATGAAGACTTGGTCCACATGAACGTCTTCGACCTCGCCGACTCTTTTGACATTGTCCACGTAATGCGGGCATGCCACCATGGGCTCAAGGTCGGCTGTATCAATCTCAACGGTACTGTGGAATTCGGCATCTTCATCGGAGCTTATTTCGCGGTAATCCCCGCTTCTATCAACCCTGTCCAAGAAAGCCTTAGTGACCTCATCGGGAGGGAACAATCCGACCTTCGCACCCGCTTCAACAGCCATGTTAGCGATGGTAGCCCTCCCTGAAACCGAGAGTTCATCTATGGTGTTGCCATGGAACTCGAGTGCCTTGTAAGTAGCCCCGTCGCTGCCTATTGTACCGATGAGATGTAGTATTATGTCCTTCGAATAAACCCCGGTGGGTATTTTACCGTTCGCCAACACGCGGATGGTCTCGGGCACCATCATCCATGTCTTGCCAAGAGAAATGGCAACTGCCACATCCGTGCTTCCCATACCTGTTGCGAAGGCTCCCACAGCACCCCCTGTGCAGGAATGCGAATCGGCTCCAATTATAACGTCTCCAGGTCTAGCGTAGCCCTCAAGAACTACATGGTGCGAGATGCCGTTGCCTATATCCGAGACGATTATCCCTGTTTTACTCGCAAACTCCCTGAGAAATTTATGGTCGTTGCTTAGCTCCTGTCTAGGACTTGGCGATGCGTGGTCCAAAAAGAAGATGGTCCTCTTCGGATCGTGGGGCGACTCCTTGCCCATCTTGATCATCTGGCGAACCGCAAGGGGGCCAGTGCCGTCTTGAACGTAACTAAGATCCACATTCACAACAGCCATTTCCCCAGCGCCCACGTCCTTACCGGTATGTTCGCTCAGAATCTTCTCAGATAGGGTTTTACCCATAATAATCACTCACCGGGATGCATAGCTATCTATGTCCAGCATCTCCCTTGCGGAACGTTTTGTTAGGCCTTTCCCTTAATTTCGCAATACAATAATTACGATTAACCCCTCTCGGCGGCAGACTGCTCTCTACCTGAGCCCTTCGTACAGTAAAAATCCCACCTCAAATTCATGTTCTTCTGAAGGGGGCAACCGCCACAGATACAACCCTTCTCCTCGGTTATCTTATCGCTCTTGCCAGTGGCGCAGAACACTAGCTCCGTCTCCCCAGTACCCGTATAAGATGGGCAAACCCCACAATATTCAGCGCATAACTTCTTGCCCTCTTCAATCCTGGCCTTCATCTCCCCCTCGGACATACCGGCCATTTGCTCAAGAATTTCCTCATAAGTCGGCAAACACCTCACCTCCATTATGAGTATGTTGACCGATGAATATAAATTTCACTCTAAGCTTCTATCCAGAAGCATTAGGGTTGTCAAAAAAAGAAGAGTTCAAAAAATCAGGATAAAACAATTTCTATCTCAAGGGTA
Organism: uncultured archaeon; assembly: GCA_965370755.1. Classification (GTDB taxonomy): domain Archaea; phylum Hydrothermarchaeota; class Hydrothermarchaeia; order Hydrothermarchaeales; family JAZGAD01; genus CBDUVV01. Next base: position 2,081 of record CBDUVV010000074.1, read on the forward strand.
TCGGCCAGCTCCTTGTACCGATTTCTAATAGTTACCTCGGTCACGCCAGCTACGTCAGCTACTTCCTTTTGGGTCCTTCTATCTCCCATAAGGACGCTGGCGATGTAGATGGAAGCAGCAGCCACACCAGTTGGGCCCCTTCCGGAGGTCAGCTCCTTGTCCATCGCCTTCTCTGAGATCTCCATTGCGCGGTGCTGTGCATCGCTTCCCAGATCAAGTTCTGAGCAGAAACGAGGAATATAATCGACTGGAGTTGTGGGATTTAAGTTGAATCCAAGTTCCCTTGCAATATAACGATAAGCCTTCCCAATCTCCTTTCTGTCCAGCGCGCTCGCCTCGGCTACCTCGTCTAAGGTGCGAGGCACCTTGCACTTCCGACAAGCGGCGTATAAACCAGCGGTTGCAACAGCTTCAATGCTCCGCCCCCTTATTAGCCCCTTCGCCAGGGCCTTCCTGTAAATTACAGAGGCGGTCTCCCTAACGTTCTTTGATAAATTGAGTTTTGAAGAGAGCTTGCTGAGCTCCACGAGAGCTATTGCGAGGTTCCTCTCCTTGGCGTTGGATATCCTCACCCGTTGCTGCCATTTCCGTATCCTGTAGAGTTGCGCCATCTTCTTGCCAGCGATGGGGCGTCCCGCACTATCCTGGTTGCGCCAATCTATGGTGGTGGAAAGTCCCTTATCGTGGACGAGATAATTCATGGGCGCTCCGGCTCTGCTGCGCTTGCTCATCTGCTCAGCGTCGAAGGCCCGCCACTCGGGCCCAAAGTCTAGGATATCCTGATCTATTACTAATCCGCAGTCATTACAGACGACCTCGGCTCTCTCATAATCCTGTGTCAGACCCCTACCCCCACAATCGGGGCAGGAGAGCGTATACTCTACTTCCATGTTATCACATAATCAGATAGTAACTTCAACTACCGTATTATTGGATGATAACTTCAACAAGAATTAATAACTTCAACAAATTATTTTCACATTGTTAATAGGGCATAGATAGGCTAATAAACCATATTGGAGTAAGTCAAGGTGAACAGTAGGAGGTTGGTGAGGAGATGATCAAGGACCTTCCAGTTGATGTTGGATTAATCTACGAAGGGGAGAGGATACGAAAGAACATGATGTATGTGGACCTAGCAGGTCCGAAGAGTAGGGGAGGCGAGCTCTTCCGCGTGGCTGATGCTAAAAAGATAAAGGACGGAGAAATCAAGGTGCTCGGTCCTGATAGCCCAAAGATGGAAGAGGGCAAAGCGTATCCCTTTGGTGTGCTCGTCGAGGCCTCTGGGAAAACCCTTGAGGAGGACTTGGAGGGCGTATTTGAAAGGCGCATACATTATTTCATGAATTACATCCAGGGGTTCATGCACCTGAATTCAAGGGACACCATTTGGTGCAGGGTAAATAAGGACTCGGCTAAGAAGGGCCTCACCCTCAAGCACGTTGGCCAAGCATTAATATATCTGTTCAAGTCCGAGTTCGACACAATCGAGAAGATGCAAATCAGCTTCTCCACGGGCGAAAAGGAGGTCGACGACTTCTTGGTGAAGGCACGGGAAGTATATGGCAAACGTGATGCGAGACTTAAGGACCTTAAAGATGATGATGTAGATGTCTTCTATGGCTGCGCGCTTTGTCAAGGCTTTGCGCCTCAGCACCTCTGCACAATAACGCCCAGTAGGACATCTTCCTGTGGATCCATCTCGTGGTTCGAGGGTAGAGCTGCTGCTAAAGTCGACCCCAACGGCCCAATCTTCGCCATAGAAAAAGGCGAGCTACTGGACGAACTTAAGGGGGAATATGTGGGCCCAAACAAAGCAACTCAAGAGAAATCCAACGGCACAGTAGACCGGATATATCTTCATAGCCTCTTCGATTATCCCCATACATCATGCGGTTGTTTCGAGGCCATAGCCTTCTACATGCCAGATGTGGATGGCATAGGAGTGGTGTCCAGGAATTTCAGAGGCACTACCCCCTTCGGCATACCATTTTCAACCATGGCTGGTCAAGTAGGCGGAGGTATGCAGAGCAATGGATTTGCAGGCATCGCCGTAGAATATCTACGATCCCCGAAATATCTTCAAGCTGACGGGGGTTGGGATAGGATGGTTTGGCTACCCAAAGAGCTCAAAGAGAGGATTGGCGACGACGTACCTGAAGACATGAGGGGCAAGATTGCCACTGAAGAGGATGCAACCGACCTCGATTCCTTGAAGAAATTCTTGAAGGAAGTGGAACACCCGGTAGTGGAAAAGTGGGTCGTCGAGGCAGAAGCGGCAAGCTCTCCGGCGGCTGGAGACGCCAGCGTAAAACCCGTCGCAGAGGTACCTGAACTTCAGTTCGCAGGAGTTCCGATGGACGGGGGTGGAGTGACCATAATCTTCAAGAACGCCAAGATTTACGCCGAAAAGGTAATCATCAAGAGGAAGGAGAAGGGTAGATGAGCTATGATCTCAAGGAGCTTCTCGCCTCTCTATCGGAAGCCGAGTCGCTGGACCTCGAGAACGTATCCATCGAAGCCGATGAGCTTATTCTTGAAATAAAGAAGCAGATTCTTGCTCCACGCATTCCTCCCTCAAAGGCCGCGTTGAAACCCGAAAGGGTGGAGTTCTCTATTCCAAAAGGGGAATACAAAGGGGAGATAGCAGAGATTCAATTGGGCGCCACCAAAGGCGATGGAGGGACCAGGGGCAAGGTCGTGAAAATAGGCGGACAGAAATCCCTATATTCCTTCGAGGGGGGCCAGAAGAACAGGCCCGTCATCTCCTATGACGTCTTCGACCTCTCCATGCCCAGCTTCGCCAAGTCCCTAAGAGAAGAATGGCAGGACGTATGGGATTCTCCAGCCGATTGGGCGAAAAAGGCCGTTGATTCTGGGGCCGACGTGATAACGTTGCACTTGATCTCGACAGATCCGGGTATATTGGACACATCCCCAAAGGAGGCTGCTAAAACCGTTGAGGATGTCCTCCAGGCGGTTGACGTTCCCCTCGTCATAGGTGGATCGGGCAACCCTGAGAAAGACCCGAAATTATTCGAGGTTGTGGGAGCTGCGGCGGAAGGCGAGCTTTGCCTCCTTGCCTCGGCCAACCTGGATTTGGACCACAAGAAGATTGTGGACGCTGCCAACAAGTATCGCCACAACGTATTGTCGTGGACCTCTATGAACATCACGGACCAGCAGATGCTGAACAAACTCCTGCTGGGCGAGGGCCTGCCCAAGGAGCGGATGGTACAGGACCCAACCACAGGCGCCCTGGGCTACGGCTTGGAGTACACCTATTCCATAATTGAAAGGCTGAAACTCAACGCTCTAAGGGGCGAGGAAGTGCTTCAGAATCCGATTTCTTGCGGCGTGACCAATGCCTGGGCTGCCAGGGAGGCTTGGATGAACGAGGCCGCGTGGGGTCCCAGGGAATATCGTGGTCCTCTTTGGGAGATAGTCACGGCGACGACCGTCTTGCTCGCAGGCGCCGATCTAATGATGATGCTCCATCCCAAGGCTGTGAAGGCTGTTAAGGAGATTATTGAGGCCATGGCGGGCGAAGGGAAATCCCAGCCCATCGCCTATGATGAGTGGATATCCGCCTAGGAGGATTGAAGATGGCGAAGTTATCACCTCTCGAAATCTACAAACTCCTGCCCGGTACAAACACCAAGGACTGCGGGGAGGAGAGTTGCATGGCCTTTGCATCTAAGATCATCGAGAGGGAAAAGACTGTAGACGATTGCCCCCATTTGGCGAAGGAAGAGTACAGCGAGAAGAGGTTGAAGCTCATAGAGTTAACTACGCCACCGATCAAAGAGCTAGTGATAGGCACTGGAGATCGGGCTGTCGCCGTAGGCGGGGAAGAGGTGATGTACCGACATGACCTTACCTTCTTCAATCAGACATCCTTTTTCATTGAGATCGACGACGAGATGCCCGAAGATGAACTCGTCAGCAAGATCGAAGAGGTGGACAAGTTCGAATTCGGTAGGGTCGGCCAAACCCTCAGACTTCAAGGGCTTGCCGTGCGGGGTAAAAGCGGCGACCCAACGAAATTCGGGGAGGCCGTGCTGTTGGCCACCGAGAAGACAGATCTCCCGCTCATATTATGTTCTTACAACCCGGAGCTGCTGGAGGTGGGATTGGAAATCGCCTTGGATAGGAAGCCCCTCATCTACGCGGCTACCAAAGAAAACTGGGAGGATGTGGCTAACCTCTCCTTGAAGTACGGCTGCCCTGTGGTCGCATCTTCTCCTGGAGATTTGGCGGGATTACTAGAACTCACCCAGGACCTCATCGAGAACGGTGTTCAAGATCTGGTTCTTGACATTGGAACATATCCCGGAGGGAAGGAATTTGCGGACATGATGGAGAACCTCGTCATGCTGAGGCGTCTGGCCATCGAGAAAGGG